>JACRMB010000008.1:0-11005 GCA_016235065.1 Actinomycetota bacterium
TGGAAGCGTTCGCCTGGTCGTAAGCGTCAGTCCTGACGGGAGTCTCGGCCCATTCGCTACCCGAACCAACAGCCAGTGAAATACTGGTGGTTACGGCGAATAAAAATATGATGCTATACAGCATCAAATATCGAGCTCGCCCGAATTTATGCCACAAAATAACCCACCTCGCCCGATTCCACCCCGCTCCCCAAGCAGGACGGCGACTTAAAAAACCACAATTCAGCGATGCCAAGATAACAGAGCTCCGGGAAGCCTTCGGCTATGAGGCTGGCCCCGGAGCATCATTGTCTTGCAAGATTATTAGTAAAACTGCGCTGACATCCTATTCTACCTGCCATGAGCAAATACACATGATGCAATTGCATGATTTAACTGGGAATAATTAACTAAATGTACGCCTGCCGCCCATCAGCCCTCCGAGATGGCCCCGCGGACTCCCCTGAGCAGCCACCAATCGAGCGGCATCCCCCAGTAATGATGACGGCATCTGGCGGAACTCAAACCGCTGGCGACGCCGACATAGGTGCGCCGCAACCTGCTTCGCGAAGCTCGGCGCCGGACCCATTCGGACGGGTATCCGTAAACCATATAGAACTCTCGCTGCCTCATGCGGTTGAGGAATCCCTTGCTCATCCAGGGAAGACTGCCGGTGACTGTGGTGAACTTCGCCCACTCTTCAAGCGACGCCGGACTCTGCAGCCCCAGCTCAACCGCTGCATCGTAGAGTGCGTTCCCCGGGGTCGGTGCATAGAAATGCAACTGGGAGTTATACTCACCGACGATCTTCGAAACCTGTTCCATGACATCCCAGGTCTCCTCGATCTCGTTTTCCGTCTCTCCCGGAAAGCCCACGATGAAACTATACGAGATCTTGATGCCGTGGCGGCTCGCCACCCGCGCAGCTTCGAGGATGTCCTCGGGGCCGATGTCCTTCTGCATGGTCGCCAGCTGCGTCTCCGAACCGCTCTCGGCTCCCACCAGGAATGCCCAGAGGCCACTTTCCTTCAAAATATCAAATGTTTCGTCGGCGAACCTGCCGAGCTGCGGCGCGCGCGCGTTGGCGGCCCAGCCGAACTTCATGCCCCGGTCCACCATCCCCTGGGAGATGGCGCGCGCCCGGCTCTCCTTGACGAAGTAGGTGGAATCGAAGTACATGATGCCGTTGACGCCAAGGTAGCTCTCCAGCCACTCGAGGTCTGACAGCACCCGATCCGGCGTATAGGCTTTCCAGCGCCTGCCATAGACGAGCGGCTCGGCGCAGAACTGGCACCGCGCCGGACATCCCTGGCTGGAAACATAGTTGATGACGCGGGTGCCCACGTGCATGCTGTTGAGATACTGCTTTGGATTATCCAGCTTCTCATAGGGAAGCCGGGGAAAGTCGTTGATATCGGCGACGGGGCGTGATGTGTTGTTAACCGTCTCGCCGTCGCGGGTCATGGTGATACCGTCGACATCCGCGAAGTCCTCACCCTGGCTGAGCCGGTTGGCTATCTCGAGCAGTGTCAGCTCGCCCTGGCCGCGCACGACCGCGTCGACATACTTGTTCTGGCTGGTCTGCTCCGGCAGGATCGAGGGATGATAGCCGCCCCAGATGATCGGCAGCTTCAGGCCTGCGTCACGAACGGCCTTCGCGGCTTCCAGGGCAAAATGGATCTGTGCCCCGGTCATGCAGCTTATCCCGAGCAGAAGGGCGTCGCGGCTCTCCCTGACTACCTTCTGCTGCCAGCCGGGATCGACGTTGGCGTCGATCAGCACGACCTCGAATCCCTCAGCGAAAAGCGGCGCCGATACGGCCAGGATCGGCAACGGCGCCCAGGTCCACGGATGGTATATCTTCTGGTAGTGGTTCCTGGGGTAAAGCAGGACCACTTTTTTGCGGATGCCACTCATCAGCCGTTCCTTTTCAGCTCGAATATCAGCGTTTCCTTATCGGTTCCCGGCCTGACTGTATTAACCAGCGTCCACTCGGGATGCCTGTCTTCGCCCTCCAGCAGCGGCCCCAGTTCCGGCCGCCAGTCCCTGACGTCGACCACGCTGATTACAAGATAATCGACATCTGCCCGCAATGCATAGTCAGTAGTCGAATTATAATCCGCATAGGGAAGGATCACGCCTTCGGCGCCTGCATATATGGCTGTCGCCGGCTCGCGGTCCATGATCCGCTTCCCCTCGCCGGCTGTCGCCGTGATCCAGTTGGCGCTGTCGAGTTTCTCGACCGGATAACGCTGCTTTAGTACTGTGACCCCGGACAGCGCCAGCAGCGGCAGCATTACGACCATGGCCAGCAACAATGGCGACCAGCTCGTCAGGCGTTCGCGCAAGCTCCCGGAAAAACAGTACTCGGCGGTCGCTGCTCCCCATTGCTCCAGGCGCCGCCACCCCATCGCCGCCAGCACCATGAGCGGCGGCAGATATTCTATAAAGAAGTAGCTCTGAAAATACAGCATGAAGCCAATGAATGCAGGCGAAATCATAAGCCAGAGGAAGCCGGTGCGCGCCGCTCGCCGCCGGTCCCACCCCCGGGCAAACAGCCCGAGGCCGAGCAGCGGCAACAGTGTCAGCGGGATCAGCTTCGCCATCTCCTCGGCGTGAAAATCGTATCCCATGCTGAAGAACCGCTTGAAACCACCCCAGGGATCTTCCAGGAAAAACCGCAGGGGTCCAGTCGGCCCCTTGCTTTCTAAATAATTCTCGAGCCTCAGCTGCTCGCTGCCCGCGTCGAATCCATAGGCATAACGGTCCCAGGCAACCGTATCCGGTTTTAGCAGATGTTCGACCGCCATCGCCTCGGGTGTCGACGAACCGCCGGTCAGGCTCCAGCCACCCTGTACCTGGTGCAGGTACAGGGCATACGGGACAGCGAAAAGCATGAATACTGCCACTGCTGCCAGCGCCGGCACGGCGAGCCTGTTCCAGGCCCGCCTCTGCCAGGCCACTGCCAGCGAAAGTGGCACCAGGATGCTCATGTAATAAAGCGCCTCTTCGCCCGCGAGATAGGCAAACCCCATTGAGGCCCCAGCCATGATTCCGTCGATCCGGTGGAAACCGGTGATCAGTTTCCAGGTGAAGTACATGCCAAAGGTCAGGAAGAAGAGGAAGACGCCGGTACCGAAAAGCCGGGATGAAGTATCGACCAGCAGGGGGTTGAGCGTGATCAGCGCCGCAGCCATCAGGCCGGTCCTCTCGCTCAGCAACGCTCTGCCCAGCAGAAAAACGGGTATCGGGACAAGGCTGCCGAAGATCACCGCAACGGCATGACCCGACAGGATCATGTCTCCCAGGATCTGATCCAGTCCCGCCATCATCCATGAGTAGAGTGGCGGGAAGAACAGGTCCATATATTCCATAAGCCCCAGGGCGCCGCTATCTGAAGCGAGATTCCCCGCCATGCGGATATAGATAGCCTCGTCACCCTGGAGCATCGGCCGGAAGCTGACTGCTGCCATCCGGATCGCCAGCGCCAGCAGCACCAGCGCCGTGAGAATCGCCCAGCTGCGGTGACTGACGGCTGTTTCCGGTTCGGTTGTCCTGTTCCTGTCTGTCATCGGTTCAACCTGAAGATCATGACCTCGCGAGGCGTACCTTCTTCTTCCTTATGCACGAGGGTCCAGTCAGGATGGGTCCCAGCGTCTTCCAGCAGCTTGACCAAGTGAGGCCGAAGCGAGTAGATGTCGCCGGCGCTGATTATGAGGTAATCCGTATCCCTGGCCTTTGCGAAAGCGGTCGTCCTGTCGTAGTCAGCATAGGGCAGCGCCACGGAGATGCCACCGGCGTAATACGCCGCCGAGGCGTTGCGCCCCATGATCCGCTGGCCAGTGCCGGCGTCCTGCCTGAGCCACTCGCCGGCCTCGCGGTACTCGATCGGATGGGATTTGCTGATGACATTCGTCACGGCGCCGGAGATCGTATAAGCGAAGACCGGCACGATAACCAGCAATCCGACGAACCATGGAGCCAGCTTCATAAGCCGCGACCGCGGTGGATCGGCAAGGCTAAGCTCCAGAGTCTCGGCCGCCCACGCTTCCATTTTCTGCCATCCCTGCGCCACCCAGATCATCAGAAGCGGCGCATAGGGCATGAAGAAGCGGGAATGGGCAGAGATGGCGAGAACCAGTATCGCCGGCGTCATCAAAAGGAAGATATAGCCAGCCGATAATGCCTGTTTACGGTTCCAGCCGTAGGCGAAAAGCCCCACCCCCAGGAGCGGTAGCAGCCACAGCGGCGCCACCTGGGCGAAAACACTGGTATGGAGGACATCAACCTGGTCGCCGAAATTCTTGAACGCCTGCTTCGGATAGTTGATCATGAAAGCGATGGGATTAGCCACAGTCTCGTCAGCCTCCATCTCGATCAGCAGCAGCTCCGTGCCCTGCTCGTTCAGCGCCAGCAGCTCCCGCTCCGAATCCCAGACGCTGGCATGCTGAAGGTTCCTGGTTGCGGCGTTGATCGGACCGGCCGCAGCCTTGCCGCTGTAGGTCCATTTGCCAAGTTCACCATGGAGGAAGAAGACGTAGGGAACCGCGATCACGGAAAAGGCCACGATGAACAGCGATGCTGCGACCGCGAGCCGACGCCACCAGCGCTTCTGCAGAGCCCGGACCAGCAATACTGCGTTCAGTATCACAAGGTAATAGCAGGCAGCCGGATTGGCCAGGTAGGCAAGTCCCAGTGAAGCACCGCAAAGCAGGCTGCCCCGATGATCGCCCTCCCTGATCATCCTTACTCCGAAGAAGACCGCCACGAGCAGAAAGAAGATGTAGACGACTTCCGTGTAGATGAATTCCGAGGTGTTGATAAAGAGCGGATTGATGGCCATGAGCGCCGCGGCCATCAATCCCACCCGCCCGTCGACCAGCTCCTTCCCCAAAAGATATGTTGGGATCGGGATCAGGGCTCCGAAAAAGATCGCGACAACATATCCGGAAAGGACGAAATCCCCAAGGATGAAAGAAACGCCGGCGATCAGAGCCGGCAGCAGGATAGTGAAGTGAGTAGCGGTCATACCGCTTACCTCAGTAGGCCTCAGCCCTGCGGCCAGGTTCTCGGCCATGCGCAGATACGCGGATTCGTCATACTGGATCATGGGCCGGGTGAGCGAGGCCGCCACCCGCAGACTCAGTGCGGTCAGCACCAGAAGAGCCAGTATCCAGCCGGCGCCGAGCCGAAAGCCGCCGGCGCCGGACCGCGAGCCATTGGCGCTGGTAGAGGCCTTCATGCGCTAATGAAAATCGAGGATTGTTTTGGCGACGTATTCCACTTGAGCAGATGATATCTCGGGATAGACCGGCAGGGAAAGTATCTCGGCAACGGCCTTCTCGGTCTCAGGCAGAGGGTTGTGTGACTCGCCGGCAAAAGCGGGCTGCAGATGCACCGGCGCCGGATAATGGACCAACGCCTGGATCCCGCTGCCAGTCAGGTGTTCCCGCAGACGGTCGCGCTCCGATGACCTGATCACATACAGGTGATAGACGTGGCGGGCCCATTCCGCTTCGACCGGAGTCACCAGGCCAGAAACCAAACCAGGATCCGAAAGCAGCCGGTTGTAGAGGGCCGCTGTCTCCCGGCGGCATTCCGTCCAGCCGTCAAGCGCTCTCAGCTTCACCCGCAATATCGCCGCCTGCAGTTCGTCGAGACGGCTGACGTCGCCCTTGTAGATGTTGCGATAGCGTTCGGAGCCCTGACCGCAGTTCCCCAGTGAGCGGATCTTCTCAGCCAGCTCCGGATCATCCGTGGTGACAGCGCCGCCGTCGCCACAGGCGCCGAGATTCTTGGTCGGATAAAAACTGAAACAGCCGACGGCGCCCATGGTGCCGACGGCACGGCCTTTAAAAGCCGCGCCATGAGCCTGGGCGCAGTCCTCGACAACGGCAAGGCTATTACGCCCGGCAAAATCGAGAATCCGGCCCATGTCCACAGGATGCCCATAGAGATGCACCGGCATGACCGCGCGGGTGTGCTCTGTCCTGGCCGCCTCAAGCCGCTCGGGATCCATGCAGAAAGTACCAGGTTCGATGTCCACGAAGACCGGTCTCGCTCCGGCCTTGGAGATGGCCAGCGCCGTGTTGACAGCAGTGTGGGAGACCGTTAGGACCTCGTCGCCGGGACCGATGTCCAGAGCCTTGAGCGCCAGATAGAGGGCGTCGGTGCCGGAACCTACCCCGACCGCGTGCCTGGTGCCGGCCCAGGCGGCGAACTCTTCCTCGAAGGCCCGGGTGTTCTCGCCCAGCACATAAGCACCGCCCGCGAGCACCTTCGCCACGGCCTCGTCGATCTCATCCTTGAGGCCGTGATAGGTGGCGGCGAGGTCGACATATGGGACTTCCATGCCTTAGATGAACTCCAGGTGCTTCTGGTTCTCGACGATCCAGGCCCGCGCCAGGACAGCCGCTTCGTGGAAGGGACAGTCGAAGACAGCACACTCCTTCGGCTTGGTGCTGCGGAAAGCCTCAAAGTGGCGCTCGCTGTACCAGATCTCGGGAAAGCTCTTCTCATAGATGTTGCCGATCCTGTGCGTATCCTTGCGATGATGGAAGAAAGCACAAAGATACATGTCACCCTTGGCGTCAACTACCGGATGGATGGGATTGAGGAAACAGCGGCCGATGGGCTTGGTCTTCTCCAGGCTGCCGAAGACCTGGAAGCGGTCGTCCGACAGCGCCTCGGCCTTCTTCGCCTCCTCGCGCGCCTGGTCGAGCACCTCGCCCTCGGGCGTGAACTTGCTGGCTCTCAGCGCCTTGAACTGCAGATAGTCCAGGCCGATGTCGCGGGCGAGCTCGGCAGCCCGGCTGAGCTCATGCCAGTTCTTCGTCGACACCAGGTACTTGGCGCCCACGGTCGCCGTGCCGTATTTCGCGTCGGTCATGCGCCGCGGCCCCGCTTTGGCATCGACGGCTTTATCCTTGCCATGCTTCGACTTGTAACCGACGATGGTCTCCAGATTCCTGATCAGGGTGTCGAATTGATCGCGCCCGTGGATCTTCTTATAGGTCTCCGGAGTCCCGGCGTCGAAAGCGATCCTCAGGAACAGCAGGTTCTGTACCAGGAATTCGGACAGCTCGTCGGTGAGCAGGGTGCCGTTGGAGAACATCCCCACCTTGAGGCCCTTGCCGCGCATGAAGGCGATAGCCTGGATGATCTGGGGATACATCAGCGGCTCGCCGCCGCCTGAAATCTCCACACCCTCGACTCCCAGCTCCGAGAAATCGGTCACGACTTCCTTCAGGGTATCGAAGTCGAGGAACTGATCCTCGGACTTGTGCATGTATCGGGAGTGGCAACCCGCGCAGGCGTGGTTGCAGACGTTGGAGAGAAAGAACTCCATTGTCCTGGGTACCGGCATCTTGCCGGCGAGTATCTGCTGCACCTCGTGATAGCAGGAAAGGATCTTCATCGCCCCGATGGGCACCTTGTCTAAGCCGACGTTATCCATCTGTTTCCCTTTGTCCTGGAACGGTCACCGGGCTGCTGCCTGGTGGCTTTTCTGTTTCTTCAGCTGGTTGAAACGCCGCTTGACCCGCAGCGTTCCCTTGAGCATCTTGACACTCTCACTCCATACCTCTGTCTCGCCGCTGGTAGTGTCGTGGAACCAGGGTAGCCCGACTTCGGCGATCCGGAATCCGGCGGCGTTGGCCTGGGCGATGAACTCGACCAGCAGTTCGAAACCGTCGGCGCTGAGATCCAGCGACGGCAATATCTTCCGGTAAAAACCCATAAATCCTGTCTGCGTGTCCACCACGCTCAGATCAAAAAGCAGGCGGGTGAGCATGGTGTAGCCCCGGCTGAAGACCCGGCGTTTCAGCGGATAATCAGCCTTGATGCCAACATAGCGCGAGCCCACGGCGAGGTCAGCGTTCTCGAGAGCCGCAAGAAAAGTCGGGATCGACACCTCCACCGGCATGGCCAGATCACAGTCCATCTGGACGATGATCTCGCCGCGCGCGGCAGAGTAGAGCTCCCTGTAAGTATACCCGGCCCCCCGGTTAGGAAAATGGGTCGTTATCCTCACGGCCGGATCGGCAGCGGCGATGGCCTCCAGCATCTTCAGGGTGGCGTCGGCGCTGCCGTCGTTGCCGAAGACGATCTCGTAGGTGACGCCCTGCGCCTCGCAGGTATCCTTGATGCGGCGGTAGCTGGCGTCGATGATCGCCTCCTCGTTATAACAGGGGACGCAGACGCTCAGGCGCAGACCGCCGGCATCATCCATCTCAGGTTCTACAGCGGCATCGGCGCTGCCGGATGAGCCAGCCTGGGATTCTTGACTCAAAACAGGTCCTTTCGGTTCGGATCTCGCCTTGACGCAACCGCGTAGCGGAGAAAATCCCCGGTCGCCCTGATGGTCTCGCCGGGGTGTCTCGCCAGGTTACCCAATTTTCCCACAAAATAAGACGGTCTCAAATAATATCGCCGGTAGAACTCAGCCTCACGCTCAGTGCCGGCCTGGTCCTTGAACTGGCAGACATACGGCATCAGGCTGAAATCGATGTTGTCCTTCTCGATCTCATAAAGCTCGGTCTCGGGATAGGGCACCAGCGTCGAGACGGCGATGAATTCAAGGTTGAGCTCCCGGGCCAGCTTCAGGCTCAGCTCGAAATCCTCCCGGGTCTCTACCGGCGCGCCGACGATGAACCAGCCCACCATCTCAAGGCCGCTGGCGCGCACCTGCCTGAGGTTGTCCATCACCTGCTCCAGTTTATACCCCCGCTTGAGGTAGTCGAGCACTTTCTGGGAACCACTCTCTATGCCCACATAGACCCGGCGGCAGCCGGCGTCACGCAGCGCCGCAGCGACTTCGCCGTCGATGGTGTTCGGCCGGGTGAGACAGCTCCAGGTGATTGGCGCCTCTATCCTGCCGAGTCCCTTGCAGATCTCCAGCACCCGTTTGCGCGAAGCCGTGAAAGTATCGTCCATGAACCGGAAATACCTGATGCCCTGCTGCTCCACCGCCGCAGCCACCTCGTCGACCACATGCTCCGCCGACGCCATGACGAACTTGCGGCCATAGGTGCGCACGCAATAAGCGCAGGGAAAAGGACAACCACGTGAAGATAAAAAGGTCGTATAGGGATGGCCGAAGAAGGGCTCGCCATAAAGTGAGTGATCGATTGCCGACTGGTCGGCATAGGGAAGCTCATCCAGAGAGGGATTGCGCTGAAACTCGGCAGGGATGAAAATACCATCGCCGCCGATGACGGCAACGCCCTCACCGGCCAGCACCACTGCATCGCGACGGCTGGATTCCCCCCCGGCCAGCTCCGCAGCATCGCCAGGCCGGAAACCGCCAGAATCCCCTCCGGCCGCAAGTCGCTCCAGCAGCTTGCGAAAAGCTACGTCAGGCTCGCCCGCCAGCACGAAATCGGCGCCGGTCGCCCTGAGTGTTTCCTCCCCATGGTTGCTGGGAAGGTGGCCGAAACAGCCGACCAGCGCTTCAGACATCTGCCGCCGCAGGCGGCCGAGGAACTCGATGTCGTTGTCGAAATATTCAATCGCCATTATCGAGAGGACCACATCGGGCCTGCATGCGGCCGCCTGCTCCAGCGCCGCTTCGGGCGTCAGCTTCGAGGCGATGCAGTCCATGAGCTTCACCTCGCAGCCATCGACCAGCTTCGCCTGGGCGGAGAGGTACATGAGTTCCAGCGGCGGGAACAGGAAATTCGGCGCGTTGTAAGAACATACATAGCGCCGGATAATCTGCGAACGATAAGGGGGGTTGATTAAAAGGACTCTCAAGTTACCCTTTGCTTAACGTAACAGGGGTATCTTTTGCTAGTATAGCAGGGAATCGGGGCTGGAAAGCCCCGCTCCTCACAGTTTTTTGCCATGCCAATGATCCTTGTCATAATCCTCATCACCGTGCTTGCCAACCTGGCCGACCTGCTGCTGAAAATCGGCGCCAACCGGGCTGGAGAATCGCTGGGCGACCCGCTTGCCGTGTTCCTCACGCCCTGGATCTGGATGGGCGCCTTGCTGGGCATCGGCGCGATGGGCCTCTGGGTTTATATCCTCGGCCGGCACCACATCAGCCACGCCTATCCGATCTTCGTCGGTCTGGGTTTCCTCAACATCACCCTGGCCTCGTGGCTCTTCCTGGACGAGGCGATCAGCAGCCGCCGCCTGGCCGGGACCGGGCTTATCCTTGCGGGAATCGTCGTTGTCCATCTCCAGTCGCGAGAGACAGGGACCGGCATCACCCAAACCGGGTCAGACACCATGCCTGCTGAGCCAGCCGAGAAGACGAGCCGCTGAGATGATCGCCGCCAAGATAATCCTGGTGCTACTGGCCTCGCTCTCCGCAGCCTTCGGCAACACCCTGCTCAAAGTCGGCGCCTCCCACGGCCTGGAAGGCGAGGAGTTCACCTTGCGGCACCTGCCGCGGACATTCCTCAAGCCGGCCATCATCGGCGGCATCGCGCTCTACGGCATCCAGCAGCTTCTGTGGATAACCGTGCTCAGGGTCATGGACCTGTCAGTGGCCTACCCGCTCATGATCGGCCTGAACTTCAGCTTCATCATGGCCGCCGCCTGGCTTTACTTCAAGGAACCCGTATCGGCGGGAAGGCTGGCGGGTGTCGTCATGATATTCGCGGGCGTCCTGACGATAGCGACAGGCTGAGGTCCTACCACTGTCAGATACCGGCCTCAGCGCAGCGCGCCGCCAGAGTGGACCTGGTGATCCTTCCTCGCAACCGCCATCAGGTCGACGCGCGGCAGATTCAGCCGTTTCTCCCGCCAGCCCAGCTTCACCAGCAGCTTTTCCAGCATCCTGGCCACGAAGCCGCTGTACTGGGAGACCTTGCTGACCAGAAAGCCCAGGTTCACCAGGAAGGGACTCGAACGGGTCTCAACCACGCTGAATCCGGCCCGGCCCATTGCTCCTGTCAGCGAACGGCGGTCGTAATAATAGATGTGCTCCCGTATCTTGGAATAACCGAACCACCTTCTAGCCATGATCCGGGCCCAGATGCTGCCGGCGTCGGGAACGCTGACAAAAAGATAGCCACCC
>JACRMB010000008.1:11012-59399 GCA_016235065.1 Actinomycetota bacterium
AAGATAGCCACCCTTTTTCAGCACCCGGTTTATCTCCCTCAGCTCCGAGAGCGGATCCGACAGATGCTCGAGCACATCCCAGAGTACGACCGCGTCGAACTCGCCGTCGTTATATCCAGCTTCCGCCAGCGGACCGATATGGATATCCAGTCCCAGGTTCTCACGGCCCCAGCGGGCGGCAAACTCTGATATCTCCACGCCCCGCACCTGGAAACCCCGCTTGCGGGCCTCGTCCATGAACCAGCCGGTGGCGCAGCCAGCCTCCAGCAGCCTGCCGCCCTTCAGATATCTTTCCATCACCTGGAGCCGGCGCTTCGAGGTCTCCCGGATATCCCCCTCGAGCTGCATGTAGTCGGCATAGCCCCAGTCCAGGTGCTCGCCGCTTAAGAAATATTTTTCCTGGTAGTCGGGAAGCAGCTCTTCATAAGTCGGCTGGGGATAGACGAAGATGGCGCCGCAGGAGCCGCACTTCTTCAGCTGCAGACCCTTGATGAGATAGAGATCGGGGACGTCGGATGAGGAACAAAGGCTGCAATGCGCCCGGTCACCGGAATCGCCGGAATCACTGGAGCCGGCACGAGGGCTGGAACCGGCGAAGGCGCTCATACCCAGTTGAGGAAGTCCTTGAGCATGTGCGCGAAGTTGACCACGTCGCCTGGGGAGCGCACCTTGCGCACGGTGTTCATCACTACGTGCGGCTGCATGTAGAAATCGCGGTACGCCCGTTCGCGGGCTGCCATCACCTGGTCCGCGCGCAACTGCGGCGTTGTGATGACCGAGAAGTTCTGCTCGAAGAATTTCCAGTCAGAGTCGTCGAGCCAGCCGCTCTCCTGGCAATGGTCGTAGAGCTTGGAGCCCGGGAAGGCGACTGCGCAGTAATACTGCACGTAATCCAGTTTCAGGAACTTGGTGAAATCGATGGTCTGCTGCATGGTCGCCTCGGTCTCACCGGGGAACCCGAGGATGCAATGGCCGGTCACTTCCAGCCCGACCTCGTGGGCCATCCTCACAGCCTGAACCGCCTGGCCGATGGTCGTGCCCTTGCGCACCGAGTCGAGGATCTCCTGGCTGCCGCTCTCGATGCCGAAACCGATCATCCAGCAACCCGCCCGCTTGATAGCCCTGAGCAGCTCAGGCGATATCGTGTCCACCCTGCTGTTGCAGACCCAGTCGATGTCGAGCCCCCGGCGGATAATCTCCTCGGCGGTCTCGATGGCATATTCCTGGTCGGTGGTGAAAGATTCCGACCAGATGAGGAAATCGCGGATGCCGAACTCGGCGTTAGCCCATTCCATCTCGTCCACGATCCTCTGAGGCGAGCGTCGGCGGAGCTTGGCTCCGTAATAGACCTTGTTGGCACAGAAGGTGCAGGCGTAGGGACAACCCCGGGCTGTAGCGACCAGCAGAAAACGCTTGCCGCTGAACGGCAGCCGGTAGAGACCGGTGTCGACCAGGTCCCAGGCGGGAAAAGGTAGTTTGTCAAGATTCCTGATATGTGGCCGCTTGCGGTTGTGCCTTACTTCGCCGGCCTCGTCGCGGAACGACAGTCCGGATACACCTGATAGCGGTTCCCCACCCCTGAGCGCAAGGGCTGAGTCCCTGATCGTGTACTCCGGCTCACCCTGCACGACCATGTCCAGGTTGGCGTCGATCTCAAAACAGGAATCGGGCAGGGCGCTGGGATGGATACCCATGGCCATCGTATGGCTCTCGGGATTCGCTGACTTCACCAGCGAAGCCACGGCGATGTCGCTGTCGATTGATGGCGTCGCAGTGTTGATAACGACCAGCCCGGGCTTCCAGGAAGCAATCAGAGCGGAAAGCCCCCGCTGGTCCATGTCCTCGACGCTGCAGTCGGCGATCTTCACTTCGAAATCCAGGTTCCTCAGCACAGCCGCCGTTGTAGCCAGCGATACGGGAGCCCAGACGGAGGTCCAGGCGCCGGTCCGCTGCATGCAGCGTCCCTCGCGGACTACGTTTATCCCCTCGACGGGGGGAGGATTCAGGAATAAGACCCTCATCAGAAAATTCTACAGCAATCCATGACTACTTCTTAACCAGGCCTTTGATCAGGCACCAGACATAACGCCAGGCCATCTTCCAGACAACGATCTGGGAATCTCCCGACTCGCGTTTATACTCGTGTGTCGGCGCTTCCGTGACCCTGAAGCCATGCCTCAGGCATTCCATGATCATCTCCTGCTCGATGGTGAAGATATTCTCAGTCAGGGTAATCGCCCGGCCGGTCTTGGTGGAGATGGCGCGCAGGCCGTTCTGGCTGTCGGTCAGACGTACTCCCCAGCGGTAGTTGATCGCCAGGGTTATGATCGAGCTGCCGGTGCTGCGGATGAACTTGCCGATGTCGCCGCCCAGCTCGTCGCTGCCGCCGGTCCAGCGGGAACCGACCACAAGGTCGGCTTCGCCGGCCAGGATGGGAGCGGTGAGTTTGGGAATGTCCGCTGCGTCGTGAGAACCGTCGGCGTCGATGAACACCAGGGCGTCGCCGCTGGCCACCTCGATCGCCCTGCGGATGCCATCGCCCTTGCCGCGGCCCGCGTCCCGGTAGCTCACTAAGCCCATGGATTCGGCGATCTCACGGGTGCGGTCGGTCGAGTTGCCGTCGATCAGGACGATCTCATCGCCATATGGTTTGACCGATTCGATGACAGCGCCCACATTCGCCTCTTCGTTGCGGGCGATCACGGCAACCGTCACTGCGATTTTGCCCGCGTCTCTACCTGGGTCTTTTTCCGCAGCCTCGGCCATGGCGCTGTCTGTTTGTTTTTCCGGATTCAAAGCATCAACCTATCGTCATCCCGAGTCCGGGACTCAAGCCAGTTCCGGAGAACCGACATAATCGACCAGGGCCTGAATGAAAGCTTTCCGTTTCGGTCCCCGCAGGGCTTCGGATAATTCCTGCCTTATGGGGCTGTCAGTCACCATGAGCGCGATTGTCGACCTGATACCCATGAAGCCCGCCAGGGCAAACAACGCCGATGCCTCCAGTTCTACCCCGAGGTACCCCTCCTGATTCCAGCTCTGGATCTGCTCGTCGGTCTCACGGAACGCAGCACCTGTGGTAACGATGGGGCCGGTGTGCACCGGCAAACCCCGTCGCTGGAAGAATCCTGAAAGCGAATCGGTCAGGGTTGCGTCCGCCGGTATCTGCTGGCCAGACTCGAAACCGTAATGGCTGGCGAGAGCGTCCCCGGCCTTGGCGGAATCAGCGATGATCAGATCGCCACAATCGATCTCCGGCTGCAGGGCGCCACAGGTCCCCAGCCCGATGACCGTATCCACACGCGTGAAAGCGAGGCTCCTCATGATCCCTTCAAGGATGACCGTTCCCGGCGGCACCTTGATATAGCCGATGCGTCGGCCGGCCAGGTCCCCGGCGTACAGCGCCCCAAAATGTTCATGGCGCTGCAGCAGCGGGCTGACGAAGTCTTCGCCAAAGGAAAGCAGGAGTACACGTGGGGTGTAATCGTGGGGGTCGCTGCCCTGGAATACCCAGCGCTCGGCGACAAAGCGTACGAATTTTTCTTCCCAGGTGGCCATGAAATAGAAAGTACCCGGCGTGGCTGCTTTCTTTAGCCGGGCATCGTGGATACTATAGCATAAATGCCGTCTGAATCAGGGAAAGAATTGACCACAAAAAGCCGGGTCCCCCTCAACGCCATACTGCTGAGTTCATCGCAGTTCGTCCGGGCGGCCATCGGTTTCCTTTTTTTCCTCTTCCTGGCGCGACGGCTCGGCCCCGAAGACTTCGGCAAGTACATGTTCGCCTTCTCGCTGGCGGAGATCTTCTCCATCCTGGGGGACCTGGGCCTGCACGAATACAGCATCCGCGAGATGGCCCGCCGGCCGGAACTCCTGAAGGAACGGCTTCCCGGCATCCTCGTCCTGAAGACTCTGCTCTCCAGCACCTCGGCGATCATCATGCTCGCCATCCTGCCCCTCCTGGGGAAGGACAAGGCAACCTCGCTGGCCGTCGTCGCTTTCGCGCTGGCCCAGATCGGCTACGCCTGGTTCTACGCCTCGACGATCGCTTTCGCCGCCCGGCAGGACCTCCACATCCAGGCGTTCCTCTGGCTGATGGAAAAGGTGCTCTTCGCCGCCGCCGGCGTGGCAGTCATCGTCGCCACCGGCAGCGATTTCGTCCTGGTCGCGTTCAGCAACACATTCGTCCAGTTCTTCGGTGGTGCCCTCGCCGTAGCGATAGCCTGGCGCAAGTACGGCCCCTGGGTCCGCGACCTTCACCGAGACCAGTGGAGCCGCTACCTCAAGGCCGCCATCCCCTTCGGCCTGATCGTCGCCTTCTACCTTGTCTATTTTCGCATCGACACCGTGATGATCTCCTTCTTCCGGGGGGATGAAGAGGTGGGCCAGTACAGCGCCGCCTATAACCTGGTCTCAGCCCTGCTCTTCCTGCCGTCGGGTCTGGTCGCGGCACTCTTCCCCCGTCTGGCAGGCGCCTATCGCTCGCCGGAAGACAACCTCGACGGGCCTTTCCAGAAAGCAGCCCGCTGGCTGCTCGCCCTTTCCCTGCCCATGGCCGTGGGAATATGGCTGCTGGCCGACCCTCTGGTGCTGGCGTTGCTCGGCGACACCTATCTGCCCGCTATGACCGCTTTCGCCGTGCTCGGCTGGGTGCTGCCCGTCTGGTTCATAACCTTCCTCCAGGGGAACATCCTCACGGTAGTCGAGCGCCAGAAGGCGGTGGCCGTTGTAGGCCTCGCCAACATGGTCCTGAATGTGGGGATGAACCTGATAATCATCCCGCGCTACGGCTTCACCGGAGCCGCGGTGACCACCCTGCTCACGGAAATGCTGGGGCTGACGCTGATGTTCTGGCTGCTGCGGCGGAATATCTCTCTGGTGAAGACCGGCGTCATGGCGCTGAAGGTCGCGCTGGTCACGGGAGCGATGGGGATACTGGTATGGCAGCTGCGGGATCGGGCTGAAGTCTTCCTGGTCGCGGCAGTGGGAGCCGTGGTCTACGCGATCGCAATCGTAGCCCTGGGGATCATCCCCTTGAGTGAGATCAGGGATATCATCAAGCGAAAATCCACACCCGGCGAGCCGCCCGAGATCCATCTAAACGAAGGTCTCTGAGTTTTCCGGCTACGCCGTTGTCTCCTGGGTGCGATCCCAGCCGGCACAGCCTCTCTGAGGTTTCCCCTATCCCCGAGCGACAATAAACACCGTTGAACCCCAGTCCAACGGTAGCAACGGATTCGCCGCCCGCGCCAGCACCCCGGTCAAAAAACTCATGGCCCGGTCCAGCTGCTTGTTGCGGTCGCAGGCGTGGCCGAAATCGGCTAACAATTTAAGCAGTTTCGACTGCGCCGCATACTCCGGCCCCAGCCGCTTGGAATATTCCTCCGGAGGAAAGATCCCGGCGCGGAAGAACGGCCAGTTCCTCACGACGTCAAAACCGGCGGCCCGAAAGCGCGCCTCGATCTGCGAAGGCAGCTCCAGGCCATAGTGGCCGTCCAGCTCGATGAAGTAACGGTCGAAAAGTTCCGGGTCGCGACGCACCATCTTGTAGAACGGCGCCGTACAATGGGCCTCGATGATGTGAAGCATCCAGCCACCGGGTTTGAGCACCCGCTTCCACTCGGCCAGCACCGCGTCTTTCTGCTCGAAGGGAACATGGCCGAATACATCCCAGCTGTTGATGATGTCGAAGGTGTCGTCCGCGAAAGGCAGTGAAGTGGCGTCGGCAGTCGCGACCGCCTGGTAGATGCCCTTTGCCGAGCGCAGCCCCGCGAATGACAGGTCGATGCCGACAGTCCGCCACGGCGCCAGCACCTCGTTGCCGCCGCCGCAGCCCACATCGAGTATCAGGGTCTCCGGGCCGAAACGGCTGAGGAACTCACGGGTGAACTGATGCTTTACCGTCGTGGAAGACCAGCGGTCGTAGAAAGCCTTAACCTTACGGGAGACGCCGGTCCTCTGCCCCACGCCGTCCTGGGTAGGCGCCGTGAACTTGCCTTCATAGAAGCGGTCCTCAGGGACGAAGCAGGGGATCTCTTCGCGCACGACGTAATCCGAACCGCAGCCGGTGCAGATGAGCTGCTCCGCGGCCTCGGCCTTCAGAACGCCTCGACAGGACGGGCAGCGGAATAATACAGCTGGTTCCAGGGTCATGTTGCAGCCGGCCCTGAGGTAGATTTGCCCGGCTCCAGGATCACTTGCGTCCGCGACCCTTGCCCGAACGCTGCTTCTCAGACTCTTTGACCTTCGCCGCCACGAACTCGGTGAACTCTTTCTTGAAGCGTTCCTTGGAGAACTTCGCGGCATGCTTGCTCAGCTTGGCAGGATCAAAATCCTTCGGCCTGAAACGCGAGACCGCCTCGATCAGCGATTCAGTGGTCGCTTCCGGGAACATGACCGCGGTCTTGCCGTCGACGGCGCTCTCCAGCAGGCCTCCTCGCGCGAGGCCGATCACAGGTCTGCCGGCGGCCATCGCCTCTACCGGGACGATGCCGAAGTCCTCTTCCCCCGGGAATATCAGGGCCAGGCACCCGGAGATGAGTTCGGGCAGATCGTCCTCGGGAACGAATCCGAGGAATTCCACGGTCGGCCCGGCCATCGCCTGCAGCCGCTCCCGCTCGGGCCCCTCCCCCACGATCTTCAGGGGAAGACCCAGCCTGGTGAAAGCCTCGACCGCCAGCTCCACCCTCTTGTAGGGAACCAGACGCGACACGACCAGGAAATAATCCTGGGCGCATTTGACGACAGGAAAGCGTTCCACGTCCACCGGCGGATAGATCACAGCCGACTCGCGTCTGTAGAACTTGGCGACCCTCGCCGCCACATGGTCCGAGATGGCGATGAAATGGTCAACCCGGTCGCTGGCCAGACGGTCCCAGAGCCTCAGGTAATGGACCACCAGATCGTTGCCGGCCTTTACCAGCGGATTGGCGCCGCCGAGCCGCTGGTCCAGATGTGGCTGCCAGGCATACCGCAGTGGCGTGTAGCAGTAGCAGATATTGAGGGTCTCCGGCCCGGTGAGCACGCCCTTCGAACAGGCGGAACTCGAAGTGATGACCACATCGTAGCCGGTCATGTCGAATGACTCGAAAGCCAGGGGGAACAGCGGTATATATTTCTGGGAGATCCGGTGCAGCATGGGCAGCCGCTGCACGAACGATGTGCGCACGTCCCACGAGCGGACCGACTCCGGCAGGTTGCGGTCGGAAAGAAACGTCGTGTAAACAGGAGAGCCGGGATATGCCTCAAGCAGGGTCTCGACGACACGCTCGGAGCCGCCCAGCGTCGTCAGCCATTCATGGGCGATGGCAACTCGCAAAACTGCTCCTTCCGGTTTTGATTAAGCGGTCGAAAGCATTATACTTTTTCTGTGAGCAATCAGTCATGAAACCCTCAATCCATCCTCTTCCAGATCCCGAAGACAGGCCGCTGACAGCTTCTACTCCTGAAGCCCGCAAGCTCCAGGACGAGGCCATGATCAAAGCCCTCTGCTATGCGGATATCTTCGATTTCCCGCTCAGGCTCGAGGAAGTCATCCGCTTCGCCCCGGATGTCGCAATAACTATCGACGAGGCATACGAACGCCTGAACTCGGATGGACCGCTATCCGGCGTAGTCAAGCGCTGCGACGACTTCTACTTCCTGGAAGGCCGCGGCGACAACTGCCAGAGGCGGCTCGACCGCGAGGCTGAATCCCGCCAGCAGCTGGAGATCGCCCTCAGAAGGCTGATCCCGCTGCAGGGCATCCCGTTCCTCCGCGCCGCCGCGATCACCGGCGCCCTGGCGGCGCTGAACTCGCCGGCCGGTGACGACGTCGACCTGCTTATCGTCAGCTCCCGGGGCCGCACCTGGACCGCTTACTTTTTCCTGCGGCTATGGCGCCGTTTCAGCCATAATCCCGACATCTGTTTCAATGTATTCATCTCGGAAGGCGACCTCGTCTTCCGCAATCAGAACCTTTTCTACGCCCGCGAGATCCTGGGCGCTCTGCCAGTGTTCAACAACGGCGCCTACGACAAATTCATCGATGCCAACCGCTGGATATTCAATATCTTCCCTTCATGGAGCGCCAGCGCCGACCGCAGCCGTTACCGCCTGCCCGTGAGTCCCCTCTGGCGCCGCCGTCAGCGGGTTCTTGAACGCCTGCTCACCGGCCCCTTCGGCGACCTGGTCGAGTATCTCGTGAACAAGGTGCAGGTCAAGAACCTGGTCAGCTCGGCCACGGAGACCTCGATGCGCATGCGGCGTAACCGCATCAAGCTCCACAAGCGCGACAACCGCTCGCCCATCCTGGATAAATACGAACAGCGGATAAACACCTGGACTTCGAAGTACCGCGAGTTATCCGGCGAGTCCCCGGTCAAGCCGGTGGACTGAAGACTCAGCGGCTCCACCATCCACGCGAATGGTCCAGGTACGAACCTTACGCATCCCGGTCGACAAAGCTCGTGACCGTCTTCAGCAAAATCTTGATATCCAGCCACGGATTCCAGTTCTCGATGTAATAGATGTCGTGCTCGACGCGTTCTGATATATCCGTGTCTCCCCTTAAACCGTTGATCTGAGCCCAGCCGGTCAGACCGGGACGCACCCGGTGCCTGCTGCCGTATGCCTGGATCTCCTGCTCGAAATGTTCCACGTGCTCGGGCCGCTCGGGCCTCGGGCCTACCAGGCTCATCTCCCCCTTGATTACGTTGATCAGCTGAGGCAGCTCGTCGATGCCGAGCGGCCGGATGAACCTGCCGACCCGCGTACGCCGCACATCTCCAACAGTTGACCAGCCCGCCTTGCCTTTCTCGGCGTCCCTGCGCATGGAACGGAACTTGAGGATCTCAAACGGTTTATCGTTCTTGCCCAGGCGCGTCTGATGGTAAAGTACGGGCCCAGGTGAATCGAGCTTGATGGCGACAGCGACCAGGAGAAGTAGCGGCGCCAGGATAATCAGAACCACGAGGGATATAACGATGTCCATAATGCGTTTGACGAAACCCTGCAGGCCGGTGATGCTGCTGCGCTTGAGGCCGAGCACCGGCAAGCCCCGGATATGCTCGACGCCGACGCTGTCACTGAAGATCTCGTAAAGCCGCGGCACCATAGTGAACTCCACATTGTAGGGTCGGCAACGCTCCATAAGCTCGACAATGGTGTCATGCCTGTCACGTGAGAAGCCCACCACCATGTGCTGGATACGATACTGCTTGAGTACTTCCTCGAGCTTGTCGTAGTCATCGAAGACCTTGTATGACCCGAAGTCCGCCTCGCGCCCCGATGGTTTCTCATCCAGGAAGCCCACGAACCTGAGGCCAAGGTCCGGGTTGCGGATGATCTTGCCGGCGGCGCTGATGCCGACCTTGCCTGCTCCCAGCACCAGCGTGTTCTTCACATACCAGCCGCGGCGCCGCCCCCAGCGGAATATCATGTAGACGATCAGCCGCGCCAGGGAGACGCAGACGATGGTGCTGACCCAGGAGATGACGATGATGTTACGCGAATAGTGGACCACCGGGAAGATGAACATGGTTATCGCCAGCAGCACCATCGAAGCTTCGGTCACGGCGGTGACGATCGCCGGCAGCACTTCCAGCAGGCTCAGGTTCAGACGGAAACGGTAGAGGCCGTGCAGCTTGAACAGCAGCCAGTAGAACGGCAGGATGCCAGCGGCCAGCGCCAGGTAAAAGTTATAGGAAGGAGCGGCCGCCTCACCGGCATAGAGCACGCCCCACTGGATATAGAACAGGAAAGCGAGCCGGAAGCCGGCGACTACACCCAGCATGTCAGCGACGACCAGCGTGACGTGGGAGAATCGATGTGATGTGAAGAATTTTGCCGCTTTAGTCAACTTTAGTCCCTGCTGTTTATTTTAGCGATTTTCAGGTATTTTATCCGCTTTTTTGTCGGCCCGGCGCCGACGGTGCTAAAATCGCCCCATGTTGCGTATCGGTATCAACGGTCGTTCCATCTTCCGGCAGCTCACCGGGGTGCAGCACTACGCCCGCGAAGTAACACGCGCCCTCTGCGCCCTGAAGGTGGAAGACGTAGACTTCACGGTCTTCTCCGGCCGCGAGGGACGGGACGCCGAAACCGGTCTGCCGGTTGAGGTCAGCCGGGCCCCCGCTGGCGGCCCAGTCCGCGGCCTGGTCTGGGAGCAGACGGTCCTGAGGCGCATGGTCAAAAAGGCGGGCGTCGACGTCCTCTTCAGCCCCGCCAACGTGGCGCCGCTATATCCGCCGTCTCCAAGCGTAGTTACCATCCACGACCTGTCTTTCCTGCTTTTCCCCGAATATTTCTCACGCAGTTTCGGCGTCTATTACCGGAACATCATACCGAAGATCGTGGAGCAGGCCTCGGCCGTCATCACCGATTCCGAAAGTTCGAGGGAAGACCTGATCACCCATCTCGGGGTCGCTCCCGAAAAGGTCACTGCCATCCACCTGGGAGTCTCCGCGGACTTCCGCCAGCGGGTAAGGAAGGACGATCTCGAAACAGTGCGTCGCCGCCTCGGCCTGCCGGCGCAGTTCTTCCTGTCAGTCTCCAGCCTCGAACCGCGCAAGAACCTGGCGAACCTGGTGAAGGCCTACCGCCTGCTTCCCGAGGAAGTGACCGCCGAGAATAAACTGGTTCTCGTGGGCGCCGGCAACCGCCTCTTCTCGGATCCCGGTCTCGCGGATGTGATCGAGCGGCTGCCGTCTGGTTCGGTGATCGCCCCCGGATATATCCCTGAGGAAGATCTACCGTCCGTCTACCGGATGGCCACGGCGCTGGTCTTCCCGTCCCTCTACGAAGGCTTCGGCTTGCCGGTTCTGGAAGCCATGGCTGCCTCAACCCCGGTGATCGCCTCAAACCGTTCGTCCGTGCCTGAAGTAGCTGGCACGGCGGCGGCGCTTATAAACCCGGAGAGCGTCGAGGAGATCGCTGCGGCGATGGAACTGCTCGCCAGCGACTCGGGCACGCGGAACCTGCTGATTGAAAGAGGAAAGAAGCGGGCGGGTCAGTTCACCTGGGAGAAGACGGCGGAACGGACGCTCGAGGTCTTGCGGGGCATATAAAGCGTTTACTTCTGCCGCTATCCACCAGGGCGCGGCTCTCTACCAAGGCAACTGATATTCCCCTTTAGATGCCAGATAGATTCCCAAAGCCGAGTTAAATACCGTGAGCACCAAGCCGATGATGCACAGGACTACACCAGCGATCGCCATTCCCCTGTTTCTGGATTTCCGCCCCTTGATACCCAATACAAGCCCCACGATGTTTACCGGCGCACCAAAAATAGGGATGAACCATGCGAACATTCCAATTATTCCGAGCACTAAAGAAGCGGTCGCCTTGCCACTGCCTTCAGGCACACCAGAGGAAAGCCGTTCCCCACACGCACACAGAACCGCCGTATCAGCATTCTCTATTCCACATTTCGAACAATACATGTCAACCTCCTGTCTGAAATATACCTGAGCAGCCCTGCGGTTTTCCCTATCCATTTCGGTGGCTGTCAAAGCATAAAAAAGAACATGCCTATCAGCGTCAACGCGGAAAAGACGGTTCCGAGGATGGCAAACACATTCTTCCTGTCATTCTGGAAAAGACCACCGATTCCCAGCCCCAGCGCGACAACGGAAGCAGACAAAAAAGCGAATAGCAGAAGACCTATCATCATCACGCTAACGGATTCCTCATCAATACCACCAGGCGTGGATAACTCCAGTGCTCCAGCGACAGCGATCAGGACAAATATGAATATTGCCGCCGTGATCGAAACAACGAACGATGCTATACCCAGTCCTGAGTGTTTTGGCTCCATCATTACTCCTCGCTAATTGGACATACAATCGGCCAGGGTGAGGAGTAACATAACAGCTTGACTATGCCGCCTGCCCTTGCTTCGCACCCTCATCCAGCCAGCTGGTCAGCCCCAGGTAAGTGAAGAACAAAAACGCCACCCCCGTCTGCCACAGGAAGCAGTCGAGCATCCCGTGAGTTATATAAGCCACGGAGGCCGTCAGAAGCGCCAGCGACACCAGCCGGGCGCCTGGTTTCTGGATGCGGTCCCGCACCAGCCGGAACTGGACCAGGAACATCATGAACAGCAGGTAGAGCATGGCCGCGAAGCCGACGACACCTGTCGTGGCCAGCGATTCCAGGAAGATATTATGGGTGCGCACCTTCTCGTCGCGCTGAAGTTCCGGCATATATTCGGTGTAATGTTTGCGGTACTGGTCCGGTCCCACGCCCAGGATGGGATTCGCCTGCCATGTCTTGATGCCAGCCTGCCAAAGTTGCGTCCTCGGAGCTGAAGTCACGGCTGGCTTCCCTTCCCGGAACGATTCGTTCGCAGCCGGCAGCACCAGCGGCCTGCTCCTGCCGTTGACGAACTCCAGTGGCACAGACGCCGGCTCCGGTCCAGCAGCAGAAAACCAGCCTACATGAGCCTTGACCATCTCGATCACTAAGACATACTTACCGTTCTCCGTTGGCGTGTTGAACTCCAGTTGCAGGTCGATCTCATCGCCCGGAGGTACATCACGTGGCAGATTGGTGATGATGTAATCGACCTCCTGATTCTCCTTCTCGGGATAATTCAGCCAGCGATAGGTGATGGTGACACCTTCGCTCTCCGAAGGCGCCCAGTTGATAGACCCGGTATTCTTGACATGAAGCTTGGCGGTATAGGTATTCTCAATCGCCAGTTCGGCCGGCATGCTCAATATGGTGTATTCGGCCCCATAGTGCTGCTCCTGCTCTTCCACGTCCAGCCTGGCTGCCATCTTGTTGCTGAACAACACCGAAAGCACCACGATCAGCGCCAGGACCCCGACGCCCAGCACCAGCAGACCCCAGACGCGGCGGCCGTAGCCATAAGCAGCAGCCAGCAGCGCGCCGGTCAGCATCGATATCGGCGTCGCTACCAGAGCGCTCCGCGTGTATGTATAGACCTGAAGCATCATCACCGCGACCAGCAATACGATCGTAGCCACATTCAGCAAGCGGCGGCGGCTGGCGCTGTTCGAACGGCGGCCTGACAGCCAGAGCCCGAACGCCAGAGCCAGAGGCAGACACAGTTCCAGATACATGGAAAAAACGGTGGGGAATGGCAAAGTCGAGGCGATTCGCACGTTGTAGAAAGTGCCGAAAGTGATGATCCCTTCCTGGAACGGCCTCAGCACCCAGGGCCAGGGCACGAACGTCGTGAAATTCTCCATAAGGCCAACAGTAGTCACGATAGTCAATGTAGCCGCCACGGCCCCGGCGACCCACATGTGCGAGCGGGCGCGGGCGGGCAATCGCGATACGCCCAGGTAGACCAGCGCCGCGAAGGTCATCCTCAGGGAGAACTTGAACGCTCCCGGTTTGTCCTCGGCGGCAATCGCCGCGGAAAGGAAATTGGACAGCAGAAACAGCCCCACTGCGAGGTCAAGTGCCCGGCGACGGCTGTACCAGGAAAAGTCCGCAGCGGCGTAGACGAAGGAGAAGGCGATGAATATCCCGGCAGCCACTTCTGAGGTCGTCAGGCTTATCGGCCCCAGCGGCACGGTGACGGTCCGCACCTCTAACGCAGTGAACAGCACCATGAGACAGGCGCCGGCGAGCACCAGGCGCGAACGGATATCGATTTGTCTTTCAGGAACGTGCGGCGTCACGCAGGATCTGGAGCGTCTGCTCCGCTGCTTTCTTCCAGCTGAACTTGCCGGCCTGCTCCAGCCCCTTCTGGCGCAGGTCAGCGGCCAGCTCGGGATCGCTGACTATTTTTTCCATCGCCTGGGCAAGATCGCGCTCGTCCAGTGGATTCACGTAGAGACCGGCATCGCCGACCACCTCGGGCAGCGACGAACTCCTCGAAACGATGACCGGGGTCCCTGAAGACATGGCCTCAAGAGGTGGAAGCCCGAATCCTTCGTAAAGGGAGGGATAAACAAAGGCTGCCGCCTGGCGGTAAAGGGAGGGTAGATACTGCTCCCTGACGTAACCGGTGATATGCACGCGTCCAAGCAGGTCGCGGCGCTCGAGCTCGTCGAAGATCGCCTGGGCCATCCAGCCGCGGCGGCCCGCCAGCACCAGATGCACGTCCTGCCGGGACTTGGCCACCTTGTCGAAACTCCTTATCAGCACGTTGAGATTCTTACGGGGCTCCAGAGTGCCCACGAAGAGGATGTAAGGCTTGATGATCCCGTAATGGGCGATGGCCTCCTCGTCCTCTTCCTGTGGCTCCGGATTGAACTCGTCCGGCGAACCTTCGTGGACCACCGAGATCTTGTGGCTCGGCAGATTCATCAACCTCACCAGATCGAGCTTGGTGTTGTTGGAGACTGCGATGATATGGCTGCTGCGCCGGGTGGAGATCGGCACCAGGCTGCGTGCCCAGATGACGTTGCGCAGGGAGTGGGTCCGTGGGAACAGCCTGAATGAAAGATCGTGGATGGTGAGCACCATCGGACAGGTCGCAGCAATAGATAACACGAAGTTGGTGAAGAAACAGACGTCGATGTTATGCCGCCTCAGCAGACCCGGCAGGATGAACTGCCTCCAGGGCTCCTGGTAGGCGAAGCCGCTGCGCACCACGGTCACATTCTCGCGGCCGGCAGCCTCCGGTTCAAAACCAGTCTCCCGGTTACTGAACAGGAACAGATGCTCACCGGGATCCAGGAGATCCATCATCTCGTGGATCACGCGATGCGTGTACCAGTCCACGCCGCTCTTTGTGGACTGGATCGCCGAAAGGTCAACACCGATTCGCATAACGATCCATTCTAGCTATACCAACAACTGAATGCCACAAAAACTCGATCATGAGAGATCAGTCATGTCAGCTGGCTGCCGGTTCATTCCATCCGGAAAACCGCCTGCCCCGATTCAGCTGGCCAGAAAATCCCTGAGGATGGTCTGATTCGCATCCTCATCCAGCACCACATAGGATATGCCGCCGATATCCTCTCCGTAGCCAACCATGACGAATTTACGGTTACGCTCGGCCGGGGTACGGAACTTGACCCAGCCCAGCTTCATCAGGTCGTTGGTTGAGATATCGGTGGTCATGTTGGCCACGATGTCGGGCGCCATCAGCGGCATCTTCGCCAGGCTGAAGGGACTATTCACCTTCTTCTGCAAGGCTTCCATGAACTGCTGCTGCCTTCCCATGCGCTGGAAATCATCGTCGGAATAGCGCACCCGCACGTAGACGAGCGCCTCCTCCCCGGTCATGTGTTGCGGACCAGCATCAAAGTGGACCTCTGTCCATTCCAGACCCTGGGGATACTGGGAGTCGATCGCTTTGGGGACATCGATGTCGACGCCGCCGAGAGCATCGACGATGGATGGAAAACCGGAGAAGTCCAGTTCAACGTAATGATGGATCGGCAGTCCGGTCAACCCTTCCACCGTCTCGATGGTCAGGGCAGGACCTCCCCAGGCATAGGCCGAATTGATCTTGTCCTCGCCGTAGCCGGGAATATCGACCAGCGTATCCCGGGGGATCGACAGCTGGGAGATCGTCTTCGACGACCCGTTCACCCGCATGAGCAGGATGGTGTCAGCGCGGGAATTCTCGCCCGGCCGTTTATCACTGCCAAGGAAGAGGATGTTCACCGGCGTCGAGGCGACATCGCCGGCTGGAGTGTTGAGTACAGTCTTCACGTCAGCTGGCACCCTGGCGTTGCTGGCCTTCACGGCGCGGTCCAGCCGCCAGTAGGAGACGCCGCCGAATACCAGTAATGCCAGCAGCAGGAACAGAAGCAGGTACCCGATCCGTTTGCCCCAGCCACCACGCCTCTTCTTGCGCAGAAGCGGCGCGCCTCGGCCGTCACCTGGTGTGGTTGACGATCCAGGCCGGTCGCCACTCCCCCCATAACCGCCTGCCTGGCCGGCATCATACCGGCCGCCTTCATTGCGGCCGTTGTCATAGCCGCCCCCGTCGCGGCCGCGAGAAGCCGCCTCTCCACCGCCAGCTCCCGCCGCGCGGCCGCCTGCCTCAGCCTCGCGATCGCGACCCCTGTCACCGCGTACTTTCAGCGGTTTTTTGGATCGCAGGCGCGAACTCTTGTAGCGGGTATAGGGTTTCTGCTCAGGTGTTTGGTCGTTATCCAAATCGGGGGTCAGGCCAGATGTCGCAAAGTTCGCCGGATATGCCGGCACGCTGGTACAAACGGGCCTGCAAAACTATAGCAAAAAACCGTATCCCGGAAAAAACCGCCCGGCTCGAGGAATAAGCCCCGCTCAATCGTGAAGCGCATCCATCAAAAGAAAAACCGCCGGGGGTGCCGGCGGTTTTGATCACGAAAGAATGGCAGCAATACTCAGATCACGAGCATTTGGAAATACAGGTGATAGAGGATGACAGCGCCGTAACAGGCGGTGACACCGGTCATTCCCCGCACTGCGACCGGCAGGTGCCTGAATTTCCAGAGGAAGAGGGCGCCTGTGCCGACGATGACCGACTTGAAAAACATGCCCATGGGCAAACTCATTTTAAACAAGCCGGCCATCACCGGATTTGCCTCCGCAAAGCCCAAAGAGAGAGCCCGTGCGGTAAGTAGAGAGTCCATCAGGTTGAAAGTGACCAGGACCACGGCCATGACCAGCGGCAGGGATTGCCGCCAGGTGATATCGCCAAAAAACGGGCGAGCCGCGGTGGTGGCGAAATCCACCCCCGCGAACTGCCTGCTGGATGGAAACCAGCTGCTAATAACCCGTCGATCTTCGGAGAGTGACCAGTGGAGTGTCTGAACCTTTTGAACGCGGCGGTCAGGGATGAGGTTGCCGCAGCCGCTACAATCTGATGCGCAGGTAGAACGGTGTGCCGCATCGGCCTTACAGACGAATCTATCAGTCACTTTTTCTCCAATCCGCCTCCCCAGGCAGGATAACTTTGTCTATTGAACCATTTTCACCCGCCTCCCTTCAATACCCCATAGGGTATATTGTGGAATTCCCTGCGTGATATACTCTCGCTCAATCCGCACTGTGTTTGCCATACTCTGGCTGCTGGCGCGATATCCTGACCACTATTCAGAACTGGCGGAACCTGATGGCTGCAGATCCAGGAACACTAGTTATCGGATTCGATCTGGGCGGCACCAACATGGCGGCCGCGCTTGTCGACGCCGATCTCGATGTCATCGAGTCGCTCGAGATGGAGACTCCCACAGCCAGCCAGGAAGCGCTACTGGGGGCGATAGTCTCCATGGTCAGAGACGTCTCCTCCCGCGCCCCCTCACCCGTTTCTGCCGTCGGCTTCGGCATCCCCTCGATGATCGACCAGGAACACGGCCGCGCGGTAATGTCCGTGAACGTCCCCCTGGCTGACTGCGATTTTGTCGACTACATGCAGGCCGAGCTCGGACTGCCGGTGTTCATAGATAACGACGCCAACGTGGCAGCCCTCGCCGAAGTCAGAGCCGGCGCCGCCAAGGGAGCCAGCGAAGTCATCATGATCACCATCGGAACCGGAATCGGAGGCGGCATCATCATCGACGGCCGCGTCTACCGCGGCTCCACCGGCAGCGCCGCCGAACTGGGCCACATGGTGATCGACGTCAACGGTCCCCGCTGCCAGGGCTCCTGTGAGAACTACGGCTGTTTCGAGACGATGGCCTCTGGCACCGCGCTCAAGCGATACGCGAAGGAAGAGGCGCTGAGCGCACCGGATTCCAGCCTCGCCAAGGCCCTCGCCTCTGGAAAGGCTCCCGATGGTTCTCTGCTGACAGCCCTCGCGCTGGAAGGCGACCACGCCGCTCTGGCGGTTTATGAAAAGCTCGGCTTCTATACAGGCGTGGGCATAACCAGCCTGGTCAATATCTTCAATCCCGAAGTATTCGTGGTCGGTGGAGGCCTGATCAAGGCCGGCGAGCTGATACTCGGTCCTGCCCTGCGAGTGCTGATGGAGCGCGGGCTGCGCCCGAACCGCGACCTGGTCAAGGTGGTCCCCGCCCATTTTGGGGCTGACGCCGGCCTGCTCGGCGCCGCCTGCCTGGCCCTTGATGAACTCGCAGATAAAAGCGGCAGGGAAGTCTGAACTAGTATTTGACCAAGTAATCTTTATCAGGCAGGGGGAATCATGTCAGAAGTCTTCTTCATCTCAAGCCGCGCCGACAGCCGCGAACGCAACCTCACCAAGTACCGCCGGCTGCTGCAAACGCTGGACCTGGCAAGGGTGGTCGAGAAGGACGCCCTTATCGCCATCAAGACCAGCTTCGGCGAGCAGGGAAACCTGACCTACCTCCGCCCCCAGTACATCCGGGTCATCGTCGACGAGGTGAAGCGCCTCGGAGGCCGCCCTTTCCTCACCGACACCAATACCCTTTACGCCGGCGGCCGCCAGAACTCCCGCGACCATATGATCACGGCCCTGGAGAACGGCTTCGGTTACGAGGTGACCGGCGCTCCCATCGTCTTCGCCGACGGCCTCCTGGGATTCGAATACCGCACGGTCCCCGTCAATGGCGAGCACTATAAGGAAGCCAAGATCTCGCCGGCGGCGCTCGACGCCGACGCCATCATCTCCGTCGCCCACTTCAAGGGACACATGATCTGCGGCTTCGGCGGCGCCCTCAAGAACCTGGGCATGGGCTTCGGCGCCCGGGCCGGCAAGCAGATGATGCACTCAGACGTCCACCCCCAGGTGGCCACGGAAAAATGCGACGGCTGCGCCCGCTGCTATAAATGGTGTCCTGAGAAGGCGATCTCCATGGTCGACGATCCCGAGAGCAGAGGTCACAAGGTCGCCGCCATCGACGACCCCGCCTGCATCGGCTGCGGCGAATGCGTCGCCACCTGTTTCACCGGCGCAATCGGCATCAGCTGGAAGTCCGACGCATCCATCGTCCAGCAGAAGATGGCCGAGTATGCCGCTGCCGCTCTCCATGAGAAGAAGGACAGGTTCGCCGCCATCAACTTCATCATCGACGTCACCCCCGACTGCGACTGCCTGGGCTGGAGCGACAATCCGATCGTCCCCAACATCGGCATCGCCGCCTCGCTCGATCCCGTCTCGATCGACGCCGCTTCACTCGACCTTGTGAACCAGGCGCGCGGCAACGCCATGAGCGCCCTGGACGAAGCCGGCATGGCCGGCCACGACAAGTTCGGCAGCGTCCACAAGGGTATCGACCCGACCGCCCAGCTGATACACGGCGAGAAGATCGGCCTCGGCCAGCGCTCCTATGATCTCATTTCACTTGACAAAGAAGACTCGGAAAAGGCATAAAAGAATAAGACTGCCTTTTTATGCGTCTCTATCTACGTCGTTAACTGTCTGTTGTGGGAGGTGAACCAGTGCCACATGTAATTTCCGAGGAATGCCTTGCCTGCGGGGTCTGCATGGACGAATGTCCGGAAGACGCGATCTCCGAAGGTGTAGATATTTTCGTGATCGACCCCGAAAAGTGCACCGACTGCGGCTCCTGCGCCGAGGTCTGCCCCAACGAATCGATCAGCGAAAGCTGATGCTCCGCGTCTGCCCCAACAAATCGCTCTGCGAGAACTGATGCTACGCGTATGCCCAACTCCGATCGGCAATCTAGGCGATATCACCCTGCGGACCCTCGAGACTCTCAGAAGCGCCGACATCATCGCCGCCGAGGACACACGGCACACGCGCAAACTTCTCTCACACCATGGCATCAGCAAGCCGATGGTCAGCTTCCACGAGCACAACGAGCTAAGCCGCCTGCCCGAACTGCTAGCTAAATTACGCGACGGCAAAGAGCTGGCCCTGGTCTCCGACGCCGGCATGCCCGGCATCTGCGACCCCGGCTACCGGCTGATCACCGCCGCAATCGAGGAAGGATTGCCGGTGGAAGTCCTCCCCGGCCCCTCGGCACTGGACACCGCCCTGGTCGCATCGGGCTTCCCCACGGATTCATTCGTCTTCATCGGCTACCTGCCCCGCCGCAAGGGTGAACTGGATAAAGCACTGGCCTCGATCAGCAGCGAAACCCGGACCTGCATCGCCTATGAATCGCCCCACCGCCTGGCAAAGACCCTGGCTGCCGCCTCACCATTTCTCGGCGACCGTCGCATCGCCATCTGCCGTGAGCTGACCAAGAGATTCGAGGAAATAACGAGAGGCACAGCAGCGGAGCTCTCCGCCGGGCTCCCTGAAAAGGTAAAAGGCGAGATCGTGCTGGTCTTCGAAGGCACTGGTACAGCGGAAAAGATTGCTCCTGAAGATGACTCAGCGGAACAGGCCCTCAGAGGATTACTGGAAGAAGGGGTCTCACCAAGAAGAGCTGCGGAATTGATAGCTCTCGCGACCGGGATTTCAAGGAACCGTCTTTATAAAAAAGCCCTTGAACTAAAGAATGGCAAATAAACGAAGGCGGGAAGGGATGTTTCCGCGAGAACGTATGTCGAAGACCTCAGTGAAAGCGGGAACATCCCTTCCCGCCTTCCGAACGATTACTTCCGCCCCACGATAACCTCAAAGAATCCTCTTCCGGAAATATGCCGCCGCAGCTCTCGAAAACCCGCTTCCCCCATCTCCCGATACAACCCATCCGACCACATATCAGTCAGAGTGTCAGTCTCCGCCAGCCTGACGAACCTCATGCCAAGCTTCGTCTTCAGGGTATCCGGTTTGCGCATATCAGCCAGCGCCACCAGCCCCCCGGGCTTCAGCACCCGCATGATCTCGGCGAGGGCGTTCTCCCTCCCCTTGCGGTTCATCTCATGGATAGCCAGCGAAGCGGTCACCCGGTCGAAAGAGGCATCCTCAAACGGCATCTCCTCAGCATTCCCCTGGACGAACTCGACCTGTTCCATCTGGATAAACTTCTGCCGCGCCACCTCCAGCATCTCCTCGGAAAAATCGAGCCCCACCGCCCTGCCATCGGGACCGGCACAGGATGCGAGCAGTCCCACCAGTGTGCCGGTGCCGCAGGCGACATCCAGAACGTGATTACCCGGACGCACGTCGACCGCCTCGACGATGCCGCAACGAAAAGCGATCTCTCCGCCTACGAAACGAAAGGCATGATGGATGCCGAAATCATAAAGCCGCGACAGCCGTCCGAACTCATCCCGATAGTAACCTGAAGGAACATGCTCCTTGCCTGCCTGAGCACCTTCTTCCACAAGCTTTTCCGCCTCGATAGTCGCACCGGATTCCTCTGTCATTTCCTCCGCGCTGTCCAATATGACTCCCTCTCTAATCCTGCTGGCTCACCTGGAATAGCTTGCGATAGATAAAACTGTTCTTCATGAAGACGAACGAGCGGTACGGATTCTTCATATAAGTGATAGACCGCACTCCCCGCTTGATGATCGACAGCCGCGAGTAGACCTTGCCGCACATCTCGTTATACCGCCGCTGCAATTCCTCGGGCGTCATGTTCTTGGGAAGGTAGACCACGTTGCCTACGTCGTACTTCTCCCAGCGCGAATGGAGTATCCGGCCCTGGGATTCCAGCTCGCTCCTCAGCGAAGTCCCCGGATATGGCGTCAGCACCGTCAGCTGTGGGCAATCGATGTTATTGCGCCTGATGAAATCGATAGTCTTCCTGAAAACCGATTTGTCATCGCCGTCGAAGCCGAAGACGAAGCAGCCGATCAGGCCGATCTTGTGTTTGTGGAAGATGCGTATCTTGTCTTCGTATTCCGACACCCTGTTGGAAGCCTTCTTGCCGATATCAGCGATATTCTCGTCTGACAGCGACTCGATCCCCACCAGCATGCCGACGCAACCGCTACGCTCAGCCAGCTCCATCAGCTCCTCATCATCCGCCATGTCGATCGATCCCTGGCTCAGCCAGAACACTCCCAGCGGCTCCAGCGCCCTGAACAGCCGTTTGGCGTAGCTCTTGTTGGCGGTGATGTTGTTGTCAGTGAAGAATACGAAACGGTGCTCAGCCGCCTTGACCTCTGCCACCACCTCTTCCACCGGCCGAAACCGCATCCTCGGCCCGTAGAAAACCGTGGTCGAACAGAACGAGCAGCGGAACGGACATCCCCTCGAAGTCTCGACCTTGGGGATATTCAGATAGGCGTCTTCCTTCATCAGGTCCCGCCGCGGATACGGCAAACCCGCCAGATCCGGCTTCTCCTGAGCGATGTATCGCGGTTTCAGCGACCCGCTCTCCAGGTCAGCCAGCACTACCGGCCAGATATCCTCCGCCTCGCCGATTACCACGGAATCCGCGTGTTCAGCGGCTTCCTCAGCCATAAGCGACGGATGCACACCACCGAGCACAACCCGCTTCCCCTGCTTTTGGAACTCGTCAGCGATCTCGTAAGCTCTCGGGGCCGTCGGCGTCAGACAGGTGATCGCCACCAGGTCCACGTCGATGCCGAAATCCAGCGGTTCGACGTTCTCATCGACTACCAGGATCTCGTGCTCCCCCGGCGTCAACGCAGCCATCAGTGGCAGCGTCAGCTGGCTCATATAGATCTTGCCACGGGTCTTTACATTCGACTTATGATAGGGTTGGACGAGTAAGATTCTGATGGAAAACTCCTGAAATCGGGGACTTTTTGAACTCTAACAACAGAACCAGACCGACACAAGTTGCCAGGCGCTCCAGCCGATAGCCCAGGAATCAGATTGGCAGATGTCGTCCCATTTCGAGGTTTGCGTTACAGCCCGGTCGCAGCGCCGGATCTCTCCCTCGTAATCTCCCCTCCCTACGATATCATCAGCAAGGCCGACCAGCTCCGTTATCACGAGAAGAGCGGTCTTAATGCTATCCATCTCGACTTTGGCCTGGAGCGAGAGGACGATAACGAGCAGGAGAACCGCTATACCCGCGCCGCCACTTCCCTGACCCAATGGACGGCTGACAAATCACTGGTCCCAGACTCCGAACCTGCTTTCTACCTCTGCCGCGAGGAATTCCTGCTCGGCGACGGCTCCACTGCCACCCGTGATGGCTTCATCGCCCTCATCCGCCTGGCCGATTTTTCTGAAGGAATAGTACTGCCCCATGAGGAGACCGCATCCGGCCCCAAAAAGGACCGGCTGCAGCTGATGCAGGCTACCGAAGCCAACCTGAGCGCCATCTTCTGCCTCTATACCGACCCGGGCCAGCAGGTTATCGGCGCCCTTTCCGGGTCAGCCGCAGAAGAACCGTCAGCGTGTGTAACCGACGAAGCCGGTACGGTACATTCACTCTGGGTCGTGGACGCTCCCGAAGCCACAGCCGCAGTCAACCGCCTGCTCGCCGACAAGACCCTGCTGATCGCTGACGGCCACCACCGCTATGAGACGGCGCTGGCATACCGCGACCAGCGCCGCGCCGAAGAAGACTCCGATGGCGACGGGCCGTACGATTACATGATGGTCTATCTTTCCGACCTGGAAAACTCCAGCCAGTCCATCCTGCCGATACACCGCTTCGTCTCGGGCCTGACCGCGGAAACAATCCGCGACCTGCTGCCATCACTGGAAAATTCTTTCGAGGTGGAAGAACTTACAGGCCCCGCCGACGAATGTGCACAGAAAATGATAGAAGCCATGAACAGCGCCCGTGACGACCACAACATCTTCGGGATGTACCTGGCTGGCACCAGTACCTTTCACCTGCTCACCGGACGCCATCCACGACCCATGATCAGTGCCGACGAAAACAGCAAATCAGCCGCATACCGCTCGCTGGACATCGCCGTCCTCGACCAGACAATCCTCACCGGCATCCTCGGCATCAGCCCGGGCGCAGCCAACGAATCCGCCTCCGTGCGATTCGTCGAGCGCACCGAAAAAGCGCTCAGCGAATTAAACTCGCCAGAACTGGACGTGGCCTTTTTCGTCAATCCCACCAGTATGGAAGAGATCAAGGCAGTTGCCGAAGCCGGAGAGAAGATGCCTCAGAAATCCACCTACTTCTACCCCAAGCCGGTGACCGGCCTGGTCTTCAGAAGTCTCGGAATCTAATACAGCTCGCCTGCAATGACGCATCAGCTATCGACCGACATCCTATGACGCATCTCCGCATCGACCGAAATCCTATGACACTTATGCGCATCGACTGACATCCCATGACTGTACTACTTCTTGTAATGAGCCTCGCCATAATCCTCGCCGGCTGCGAGGGTTTCACCAACGGCATCGAATGGTTCGGCAAAAAACATGGCCTCGGGGAAGGCGCCGTGGGAAGCGTACTGGCTGCAGTCGGCACCGCTCTGCCGGAAACGCTGATACCGATGGTCGCCATCATCTTCGGGACCAGCGCCAGCTCCGACGAGATCGGCGTCGGTGCCATCCTGGGCGCCCCTTTCATGCTTTCGACCCTGGCGATGTTCGTGACCGGCACCGCCCTGGTGGTATTCAAGTTCACCAACGGCCGCAGCATCAACCCCCAGGTCAACCACCGCATAATCGGCCGCGACCTTGGCTTCTTCCTGCTCTTCTATCTGGCCGCAGTTATAGCGGGAGTCATCCATAGCCGCACCCTGGACTGGATACTGGTCGCGTTCCTGGTCTTAGGCTACGGGATCTACGTGTTCATCACGCTGAGGACAGAAGGTGACCTCGATGGCCATACACGGCCGCTCTATATGGCAAGCTCCCATCCGCCCCACTTCCCCCGGCTTCGCTGGATCATACTGCAGGTCATCCTCTCGCTCGGCGGCATCGTCGTCGGCGCCCATTTTTTCGTCAAGGCCGTCGACGAGATCTCGCTCTACCTGGGACTGCCGGCACTGGTCATCTCAATGCTGATAACTCCCATTGCCACCGAGCTGCCAGAGAAGTTCAACAGCGTCCTCTGGATCCGCTCCCGCAAGGATACTCTCGCCCTGGGAAACATAACCGGCGCCCTCGTCTTCCAGAGCACCTTTCCGGTATCTGTAGGCCTGCTGCTTACCGACTGGAACCTCAACACAGTCTCGCTGGTCAGCGCCTGCATGGCCCTGGGCTCCGGCTCGCTCCTGTTTTTGTGGATGAAGATCAAACGCACTCTTGCCTGGTGGATGCTGCTACTCGGAGGAGCCTGGTACACCGGCTTCGTCGTTTACGCGTTGATGGTCACGCTTTAGCGCCCCAGGTTTCAACCCAACTGTGCGGTATGCTAGACTATTTCCCCGGCCGGGCTTATCCGGCCGATACTTGTATGGGCGCCCGTAGCTCAATCGGCAGAGCAGGGGACTCTTAATCCCAAGGTTATAGGTTCGATTCCTATCGGGCGTACCAGACTTATCAATGTTCCACAGTGCAATTTTCAGCAATATAAAAGGGCCTCCTCGGAGGCCCTTTCTCATCCGGCATCTACTCGCATAATCAGCGCAGCAGCATGCCGGGAAGCTCATCAAAGGAATTGTTGAACAATGTCCGCTGGCTCACTACCAGCTCAGGCTGGCCGCTGGTGCTGACTATCTGCACAGGACCATCCATCGTACCCGGGAACGCAGGGGTCACACGCCCACCAGCCGGGATCGAATAGTGGTCCATTACCTCGCCACCGATCAGGATGTCCACTTCAGCGGTCTGCGTGCTCTGATTGCCTACCATCACCCAGGTCTGCATCCCTGAAGAAGCGTTGTCGTACCAGGCGAACCACTGTTCGCTAGCCAGGTCTGTCGAGTTCGTTCCCGGCACTTCTTCAAACGAACCCTTGTACAGCGATCTCTGTCCCACGATCAGCGACTGCCCATTGGAGCTTACTACTCTCACCGGACCATCCATAAGGTTGGGATAATCAGGAGTCACTCGGCCGCCGGCAGGAATCGTGTAGAGACCGACAAGCGTCTCCGCCACATAGATCCCGACCTCGGCAGTCTGGCTTCCCTGGTTGCCCACAACGATCCAGGTCTGCATGCCGACGCTCTGCTCGTCATACCAGGTGAAGTGGTATTCAGATGCGAGTTGTGTGGCCGGCTTGCCGCCCACCTCATTGAAAGCCCCGTTGAAGATTACCCTGCTGCTGACGCTGAGTGGCTGTCCGTTCGACGCCACGACCCGCACCGGACCGTTCATGGTTCCGGAGAAATGAGGCGCGATAGTCGAGCCGGCCGGCACAGTGTAATTGCCCATGAGCTGGCCGGCTACGTAGATATCTACCAGCGCGGTCTGGCTGCCCTGGTTGCCTACGACTACCCAGTTCTGCATGCCGGCCGTCTGCTCGTCGTACCAGGCAAGCAGCTGGTCGCTGGAGAGGTCGGACTCGGGAACAGCCGGAATCTCGGCAAATGTCCCATTGAATGTCACACGCTCACTGACCAGCAGATCGCCACCGGTTGAGGAAACTACTTTGACCGGGCCGTCAGCGACGGCGTACATAGGAGTCGCCCGCTGCTGCGGAGCGATATCATAGGTGCCTTGCAGGGTACCGCCGATATAGACTTCCGCACGCTGCGCCGTATTGCCCGGATTACCGATTATGATCCAGTTCTGCATGCCCGGGGTCACGTTGTCATAGAGGCCGAAGTAATAGTTCTTGACAGTTCCGTTCTGAATAGTCACCGGAACGCTGGCAACTGCATAATTCCCAGCCGGGTCGAATGCCTTCGCCGTCAGAGTATAGCTGCCGTCGGCGAACGCACCGGAAGAAAGGTTGTAGTTGTAAGGAGCGGAGGTCACTGAACCGACCATATTGTCCCCAACGAAGAACTCGACCCTGGCGACGGAATCATTGTCCGACGCCGTGACGGCCACGTTAGTGTTCCCACTGATAGTTGCGCCCGGCATCGGCGAAGTCAGCGAGACCGTCGGTGGGACTGCGTCCGGACCCTGCACTGCATCCCTGAAGCCCTCGAGGCTTGCCGCGGAACTCTCAATCCGCCAGTCGGTCTCCTTGTTGATATTGAACCAGGTGAGCATCTCGATTCGTGGGAATCTCGTCGGCAGAGAAGCGAAAGCGTCCCTGATCCACTGGCCCTTACCGCCGTTCTGGACGTTGCCGCCGACTTCCGTCGTCGCTGTCTCGGCGATCACTACCGGCTTGCTCGTATTGGCAACAGCCACGTCGTAGCTGTAACGGATCACGTCTTCGAAGTCCTGCCAGGAGGAAGTCCACTCAGGAGTGTCATAAAGCGTGCCCCAGTTATACCCGTTGATGCCGATGTAATCGACGTAATTGTCACCCGGATAATAAGTGTTGAACGTGGCCTGGGCATCTGCGGTAGAACCGTCGCGATTGGGAGACCAGACCCACATCACGTTGGTAGCGCCTTCCTGCACGAAGATATCGTGCACATGTCGCCAGGCAGGAATGTAATCATCGGGAGTATTGCCATTCACAGTGCCGCCCCAGGTGACCCAGTCTCCGTTCATCTCGCACATGGGCCGGAAATAGATGGGATAGCCGAAGTCCCTCAGCTGCCTTGCCCAGCGCCTGATATCGTTATCGAAATCACCAGCGGTGATCCTCTCAAGACGATACTCCGGCTGGTTGGTGGCGGGACGGGAAAAATCATGTGGCTCCCAGGCCAGCTGGATCGCGCGACCTTCCTGGGCCATCGGCCGGAAGTTATCGGCATAAAAATCCTCACCGATGGATTCGTACCATAGGAAGACGTCAGTCTGGCGGCCGATAACTGCTTCAAAATCGTGTAGGTCACCAACAGAAGGAAGCTGCTCGTCAGGAAGCTGGGGATCGGGGAAGAAAACCCCGAGCTGCACGCTGGATTCGACAGCGCCTGCCTGCGTAACGAACGAGCCGACGAAGAAAACGGAAAGCAACGCGGCAACTATGAATACTGTTACCCAACGGGGTGACACTTGAGCCAAGCCTCCTCGGCGGCAGCCAGGCTATCGTAGTCCGAAGACCTTAGACCCTTGGCTTTGCGCCACTCTGTTTCCAGAGCTTTGCCCTTATCATCCGGGACTTGGCTTCTCCCCCACCAACCGCGCACCGAGATGCGGCCACGTTCTGCGGCCACTAAGTGTATCGACTACCTCCCATTACACTTTAGTTTTTAGGCTGCTATTTGCATGATTAGCACCGCTTTTTTGCATCGATTTAAGCGGAAACTTTAGCTTAATGTATAGTTTGTTTTTACCGAAAGTGTGAGAGATTATATTGAATAAAACCCGCATTTGTGCAAAAATGTACAAGCGTGCAGCCGCACAGAAGCTGAGGGCGCTCGTGTGGATGCGGGGGAGTATGGGGCCAGGGTCCCCAGCCTTGAAAAAACTAAAAACAATGACAATTTTCGGGACCAGGCCTGAGGTTATCAAGCTGGCTCCCATCATAAGCAGGCTGGAAGAATCGCCAAACTTCGACTCGGTTCTGGTGACTACAGGCCAACACCGGGAGATGCTGGGACAGGCTCTCGGCCAATTCGGAATCGAACCAGACTATAACCTTGACATCATGCAGCCCGACCAGGGCGTCAGCGATGTTACTGTCAGCTCGTTGCGTGGCGTCGAGGAGCTGATCAATACCGAGAAACCAGACCTCGTCCTGGTCCAGGGCGACACAACCACTGCCTTTGCTGGCTGCCTCGCGGCTTTCTATCAAAAAACACCAGTAGGCCATGTCGAAGCCGGTTTGCGTACCTACGACAAGTACAAGCCGTTCCCCGAGGAAATCAACCGCTCGATGATCACCCAGCTGGCCGACCTCCACTTTGTTCCCACTGTCACGGCCTGGGAAAGTCTAAGAAACGAGGGAGTTGACGCTGACCGGATCTTCATCACGGGCAATACGGTCATCGATGCGCTGTTCCAGGTAGTCAAGCCTGACTATGAATTTTCAAATCCTGAGCTAAAAGGGGTTGGAGAGAACGGTAAACGTCTTGTGGTCGTGACATCCCACCGGCGGGAGAATTTCGGCCAGCCCATCCTGGATATCTGTAGCAGTATCATGGAGATAGTCGACCGCTTCGAAGATATCGAAGTCGTATTCTCAGTGCATCGCAACCCAAAAGTACGGGTCCCGATTCAGACTTTACTTGCTGACAAAGAGCGCATTCGGCTGGTCGAGCCGCTCGATTATATAGACATGGCGAATCTTCTTTCAAAAGCCTATCTGGTCATGACAGATTCCGGAGGGCTGCAGGAAGAAGCACCGGCGCTGGCCAAACCGGTCCTCGTGCTCAGAGATCTTACCGAGCGCCCCGAAGCTGTGCAGGCAGGCCTGGCGCGCATCGTCGGCACCTCCAGGCAGGCGATAATCGGCGCCGCCACGGAACTGCTCACCAATATTACCAGCTATACCGCCATGACCCAGGGAATCAGCCCGTATGGTGACGGCAGGGCTGCATCACGTATCATAAGTGCGATCGAATATGTGAACGGCATGCGGGCCAATAAGCCGGCGCCGTTTGTGAGCCGTATGGTTACTCCGGTCACTGGTGACCAGATGCTTGAAGAGCGGCCGCTGACTGACGAGCTTTTCTATCAGCAGCTGGACGAGCGCATAAAGCGAGCCAGGCAAGAGCGGCAGAGAGTCTCGGTTGCCACGTTTGATATGGAGAACACCGACCGTGAACAGTTCGCTGAGGCGGTCAGGGCGATAACTCGAAGCCTCAGAAAGACCGATACCGCTGCCGCGCTGGAAGGAAAGCGGCTGGTACTTGTCCTCCCGGGAGCCGGAAAGAAGCAGGCACAACGAACCACAGACAGGCTACTGAAGAATCTTACGGGACCGCTCCAGGGCCGGCGTGAAGATGACAAGCTGGAGTCACAATCCCAGGACCGGGTGGAGCAGTTGATCAAGACGATAAATATCAAGATAAAGACATATGATGGACAGGAAAGCATAACGAAAACAGTTGAATCAGCCGAAACACATGATGAGGCGGGAACCAGGGCTGACTGAGTCTAAGAAGAGCTCCTTGGGGTAAAATTATAGTAGGAGCGGTTTATACTGCTACAATTTGTGACTCTTGCAGTCCGCGATTTGATTGAGGAGGTGCAGTAAGATGTACGGAGTTTTGTTACCAGTTACCGGAGTAGCGATTGGCCTATACGCCCTGGTCGCAGTTACGTGCGTGATCATCGGTTCTCTGATGAGGATGAGAGGCAAGGGAACCAATCGATAGCAATTGGCGTCGTAGCTGGTCCTTTTAGGCGATGATTTATCAATCAAAAATTGCATCGAGCTACGGCACTCGATCACATGAGGGCATTTCCCTTAGATTAATCGTAGCGTTGCTGTTGCTGGCGCTACTTTTTTTTGTGCTCCCATTTTCGCAGAACGAGAATGCCCTAAGCGCAATATTGCCTCAGATCGCGGCTGATCAGGCCCCGGCTTCCGCACCCGCGGGACCTCGGGTCCTAATAGTGCATGACCAGATCGATGACCCTCAGCTGGGCCAGGAGCTTGCAGCCCTTCTGGGCCATTTTTCAGCGGAAAGCGTCATCGTCGAACAGCCTTTCTATGAAGCCGGCAGTATGGAAAATTACGATGTGGTTTTTTATATTGGCGGCTCTCACCGTGAGATCAATCCGGATTTTCTCAACGACATCTCGGTGAGAGCCAGGCCGGTTGTCTGGATGGGACGCGGCCTGGACTGGCTTTCAGCGAGATACCCCCTGAGCAATTACGGCTTTGAATATGCGCGCGTGGATGGCTCCGGGACCATTAACACAGTCACCTATGAGAATACTTCTCTGGTCAAGACCAACCCGGTCACAAACTTTACATACATAACCGATGAAGCCAGGGCGCAGGTTATGGCTTGGGCAGAAGGGGAGGCAGGTACGACTCCCTATGTCATCCGTAGCGATAATTTCTGGTTTTTTGCAGATGTCCCTATGGTCGGCACAGATGTTAACAGCGCCTATTCGGCTGCGGGAGCAACTGAAGACAGCGCCTATCTTGTGCTGGCCGACCTTCTCCACGACATCACAGGGATCGACCATCCGATTCAGCATCCGGCGCTGGTCCGTATTGAGGACATCCATCCCAACACGGATCTCAGTCGCCTCAACTCGGTAGTCGATTACCTCTATCACAAGCAGATTCCCTTCGGCATCGGCCTGGTGCCGGTATACAAGAATCCTGAGACTGGTGAGGAAGTCCATCTTTCGGACAGGCCTGATTTCGTCGCCGCCATCAAGGAGGCGCAGGACAAGGGTGCGGTGATCGTCCTCCATGGCTACACCCACCAGCGCGTTGGAGAAACGGTCGTGGATTACGAGTTCTGGGACCGGGACACCCACGCTCCACCTGCCGAGGAGACTGCTGCCGCTACCCGTGCGCGAGTCGAAGCGGCTATTCGCGAGACTGCCGAAGTCGGGATCTATCCTCAGATCTGGGAAACACCCCACTACGCTGCCTCCGATCAGACCCACGATATAGTGGCTGATTACTTCAAGGTTGTCTGGGAGCGAAGCGACGCGCCCTTCTTCCCTTACCTTGTCCAGCTGAAGACAGACCAGACAGCCCTTCCCGAGACTCTCGGTTATGTCAATCCTTCGGAGGGATATCCCGGACAGGGGCATTCGGCCGAAGACCTGCTCGAAGTCGCCGCCAAACAGAAAGTGGTAAGGGATGGCTACGCCGCCTTCTTCTTCCACCCCATGGTCGACGGCGGGGAGTTGAGGGAGATGGTGGAAGGCTTGCAGGACCAGAACTACAGGTTTGCGTCTCCGGCACAGGTTGCCGGACTCCCATATAGTCCGACTGAGCCGCCCTCCTGGTACTCGAACCTGCTCTGGCAGGTATCAGACCGGGTGGGAAGGCTGATGCCTGATAACGCCCTGGATTCGCGCATCGTCACCGTCATAGCCCTCTTCGTCATCCTGTATTACTGGGGCATATTCCTGCTGTCCCGCAAACCGGCACCTGTCACAGATCCCCCGGACCCGAGCCTCCATTTCGTGATCGTGGTTCCCTGTCTCAACGAGGAGCTGGTGATTGCGCGCACCCTTGACCACCTGCTTTCATTGCCCGAGCGAAATCTCACGATCCTCGTAGTCGACGATGATTCGGATGACCAAACCAGGGAGATCGCCCTGTCCTACCCTCGTGACAGGGTGACAGTTATCGACCATCCTCGTGCAGAGGCACGCCAGGGAAAAGGCCGAGTGCTCAACTACGCTTTCAGATACCTGATAAATAGCCCACTCGTGGCAAAAAACGGTGCGAACAAGGTCATCGTCGGAGTCATCGATGCTGATGGCCGGGTCGAGGCAAACGTGGTCGACACGGTCAATCCCTATTTTGTGGACCACAAGACAGGCGCCGTGCAGGTCGGCGTCAGGATCTCCAACGCGAACACCAACGCGCTCACCAAATGGCAGAATTTCGAGTTCCTCACATTCGCCCGAATCTCCCAGAAAGCGCGTGAACATCTGGGAAGCGTCGGTCTCGGCGGCAACGGCCAGTTCGTGCGCCTGTCAGCCCTGGCCACGCTCGGCGATGATCCCTGGACAGACTGCCTGACCGAAGACCTCGATCTTGGAATCAGGCTGATGCTACTGGGCTGGGTGAATCATTACAGCCCGGACAGTTTCGTTTCCCAGCAGGGAGTGCCGAAGATGCGCCCGCTCATTCGCCAGCGAACCCGCTGGTTCCAGGGACACATCACCTGCTGGCATCATATCCCGGCCCTCATGGGCAGAAATTCACCAGTGATAGCCAGGACTGACACTATTTATTACCTGCTCGCGCCGGTGCTCATATTCATGTTCCTTCCCAGCTCAATGATCTTCCTTGCCTGGTCGATATATTTTCTGGTTTCTGGCGCGTCTTCCGTGGTGCTTTCTCCGCTGAACTACCTGCCCGTGCTGGTCGCGTGGTATCTGTTTTCCTTCGGGGCGCTGCCGACAGTCGTCTGGACCTTCTGGAGGGAAGAGAAAGAGATCAGCGCCTGGAAGGCGTTTCTGTGGGCCCATATATTCTCGTTCTTCTATGTAATCTGGTTTATCGCCGGTTGCAAGGCTATCTATCGAATCGCCCGCGGGCAGGGAGCCTGGGCAAAAACCGCCCGCACAGAGGAGTTGCCACCAGCATAGTCTGAATGTATCCGGAGCAGGGAATAATAATCTGTCTCCCGCTCCGGCGGATGGATAACCCACCGATTATGTCCAAAGCCGATGAACTTTGATGGTGTACGTATGCCCGTCCGGGGGAAAAAGATTGACTAATGTGGTACAATCGCCGCTTGGCATTTGTCCAAATTGGGCAAAAAGAGGATAAGACAACGACAACTAGAAAGATAAAACAAGTGACATCTATGACTGAATTGCCTAACGAATTGACTCAAAGCCTCATAACACAGGGACAGGATAAGGGTTTCCTTACCCTTGACGATATCGCTGATGCGTTGCAGGAAGCCGACCTCACAACCGAGCAGATCGAAGAGGTCTACTCCAAGATCGCTGATGTCGGTATAGATATAGTCGAGCACGACGAGACTGAAGACATCCTCGAAGAGCCTCCCGTCGTTGAAGAGACCGTCGAGCGCCCAGCGGCCGCCACAGATGACTCGCTGCGCATGTATTTGCGTGACATCGGGCGGATACCGCTGCTCTCCGCTGCTGAAGAGGTCTCTCTTGCCAAGCGCATGGAGCGCGGCGACATGGAGGCCAAGAGCCGCCTGGTCGAGGCTAACCTGCGCCTGGTAGTCAGTATCGCCAAGCGCTATCTGGGCCGCGGCCTTTCGTTCCTCGACCTGATCCAGGAAGGCAATCTGGGACTCATCCGCGCCGTGGAGAAATTCGATTATCGCCGCGGTTACAAGTTCTCGACATACGCGACCTGGTGGATCCGCCAGGCCGTGACCCGCGCCATTGCCGACCAGGCACGGACTATCAGGATCCCGGTGCACATGGTCGAAAAGCTCAACCATCTGGTCAGGGCCAAGCGTCAGCTGGTCCAGGACCTCGGCCGCGAGCCGACGCCGGAAGAGATCGCCAAGGTCATGGATACTTCTGAGGAGAAAGTGCAGCACCTTATCAAGATATCCCAGAGCCCGGTAAGCCTTGAGAAGCCCGTCGGCGATGAAGAAGAAGCCGAGTTGGGCGATTTCCTCGAGGATGAAGGTACTCCCAAGCCCCTTGAATCAGCGATGTCCGAGATCAAGAAGGACGACCTCAACAAGGTACTGGACTCGCTGCCGCACCGGGAACGCAAGATCCTTGAGCTTCGCTATGGACTTAACGGCGAGCATCCGAGGACGCTCGAACAGATCGGACGGCGTTTTGGTGTGACCCGTGAGCGGATACGCCAGATCGAGGCAAATACCCTGGCGAGGCTCAAAGAGCTGCAGGAGACGCAGCACCTGCGCGAAAGCGCCTGAGTCCGGGCGGCACGCCCGGGCCTGGGGCAGCACTCCTGAGTCTTTGGAGGACTCCTGAGTCTGTTGAGGTGTGGCGGAGTGCAGGGAAGTGAACGGAAAAACGAAGGGACGGCGCAAGCCGTCCCTTTTCTGTTCTGTTGATTAAGAAATCCCACACTCGGGATTCTCGCTCCGAGGCACTGTTTTTTTGCCTTGGGGCACCGCTTTCAAGCCCCGACGAGGCTCCGCTTCTAGCCCTGAGGCACCGCTAACTGGGTGCTGGAAAACTGGTCGAGGAAAGATTTTGACTCGACGCCGATCGGGGTGTTGGGGTTGAGGGCGTAGGACTTCTCCCAAGCCGCCCTGGCGTCTGTCAGGTTCCCGGCGCTATTGTAGAGCACCCAGCCCAATGAGTGCCAGGCCCTCTGGTTGCCAGGTTCTGCAGCCGTGGCAGCGTTGAGTTCCCGCAGGGCGATGTCTATCATCTGCAGATAAGAGTATGCAAGACCGAGGTCGATACGGACTTCGACGCCATCAGGCTTGATGGCAAGATACTTACGATACTGATCAACCGCATTCTTGTAGCTGCGATAGGACTCGTTCTCCTGGCCGGCTTCTCCCTGATAGGCGCCCATCTCGAGATAGCTGTCCCCCATGCCTTTCATAGCGTCGATATCATTCGGATTCCTTTCCAGCAACGCCTGATAGGCACTGATGCGCTCCTGGATATCATCCACCTGCAACTGCACCGCCTGACTCGCCTGCTTGGTGGTCGACGTCTCTTCTTCGCCGCCGTCATCATTCAGCAGCTGAGTGGGGATGAGATAGCCCAGCGATATCGCTATCGCAAAGACCGGTATCAGTAACAGCCATTTGAGATTATTTTTCATTGTGTAGTCAGCAGGTGCTGGATAAGCATGTTCTCGGGAGCCTGTGAACTCGCCCAGTTTACCGGGCCGAGTATGTGATCCCGGACAACGCCGTTCTTGTCGATTATGAAGGTTTCCGGCACGCCGGTTGCCTGATACATGTTGTTCACTTTTTTGTCCGAATCAAGAAGGATCGGAAAGGTAAGTCCCAGCTTCTTGACGAAAGGCTCTACGTCTTTCGAACCTCTTGTGTCGATGCTGACCGCCAGGATCTCGAAGGGCTTGCCCTTCATGTTCTGGTAAAGCTGCTCCATCGACGGCATCTCTTCCCGGCAGGGATTGCACCAGGTGGCCCAAATATTCAGAAGAACGACCTTGCCCTTGTAGTCATCGAGGCTGACATCTCCGCCATTCATCAGGGGCAGGGTGAAATTAGGAGCCTGGCTGCCTTCCTCCACCGGCGGGCTTTTCCGCGCCTGCCAGAAAAAGTAGCCACCTACAGCTATGGCGATAATTCCAACGAATATACCGATCCCCACGATGTACGAGATCGCGTCATCTCCCGACAATCCTTTATCAGGCGGCTTTGAGTCCATCGAATTTTGTTCATCCAGATTATTCATAATATCTTTTGCTCATCCCGATTTTCATTCCATTAAATTCCTGGTCCGCGTTCGTGACTGCCAACGTGCCGCCCGCTGTCATCAGTCCAGTCATCAGCGGCAGGCCAGCCCATGAAGGCAAGCATTTCCTGACGTTCTGATCATGCGGGCGAAAGAATGCGAGGCGCTGGCATCGGCGGGGACGTATAAGATTCTGAACATACTAGCATCTGGCAGCCCCTATCTTCAACATGATATCTTCCCCGGTCTTCAACTGGATGCCTTGAGACCGCGGAGCGATCAGACATCGATGGCAGGCAGCCAGCCGCGCATCCATTCGGTCAGGATCTCGATCTGTCCCGTCGCCAGCAACACTCCAAAAAGGATCAGCAACGAGCCGGAAACTATCTTTATCGCGCCAAAATGCCTCTTAACGAATGAAAATGTGCCCATAGTCTTGGCGAACAGCATTCCGGAAAGGACGAATGGCAGACCCATGCCAAGGGCATATACGAAAAGCAGGCTCGCACCGGCTCCTGGATCCTCGGTGCCGATGGCCAGCATGTAGATCGAGCCGAGAAGCGGTCCGGTACAGGGACCGATCCCCACGGAGAAAACCATGCCGGCAGCAAAAACGCCGAACAGCCCCATCGGCTTTTTCAGCAGGCGCAGCCGGCGCTCCTTTTCAAACCACGCCGGATGGAATATCCCGAGGGCGAAAACCCCGAAGACTATCAGGAAGATGCCGGCAAAGATCTCGAGGTAGCGCTTGCCTTCACTTCCGTTGCCGGTGAAGAAAGAAAGGAATGAACCAAGTTCACTGCCAGCCAGTCCCGCTGCTGCGCCCTGAAGGCTGAACAGGATGACAAAACCGGTGACAAATGCGGCGCTCGCGATTGCGACCTTGCGGACATTGGCGCCAAGCTCGTCAACGCCGACGCCGGAAACATAGGAAAGGTATCCGGGCAGCAGCGGCAGCACACATGGTGACAGGAATGAGGCCAGGCCTGCAACAAAGGCCCAGACAAAAGCGATAAGTGATACTTCGGTTATTTCCAAGGAGAAAAGGGCTCTGAGGTGGTTTTATAGTTCCGCTGATCGCAGATGAATAGTGCTTGCAGCCATGAATCCAATATAGCAGAGGCACCCGCTACTATCAACGATATCCAGGTTCCGGCGACGGCCGCGACTGTATCCAGATGAAGGCTGCTCCTGCCACGAGGGCCATGGCCAGTGCAAGTATCTGCTGCTGGGACTGCCCAGTCCGGTTCGCCCGCACGAACTCCACCAGGAAGCGTTCCAGGCCTCCCAGAAAAAGGTAGAGACAGGTTATTGCCCAGTCGCGCTTAAGCTTCTTCCTGGCGAGCATCAGTACCGCGAATATCAGCAGCGATGAAAAAGACTCATAAAGCTGGGTGGGCTGGACCCTGACGCCAAACGGGGTCGGCGGGGAGCCGTCGGGAAATTCCATAGCCCAGGGCAGATCTGACGGCTTTCCATAATCGTCGCCGTTGAGAAAGCAGCCCATGCGCCCGAATGCATAGCCGAGAGCAAGACCGGGCGCTCCGGCGTCGAATGCCTTTCCCCAGGGCAGCCGGTATAACCTGATGACGATGATGGCGGCGCCAAGGCCTCCGATCAGGCCGCCATACCATACCAGGCCCGCACCGCTGAAAGCGGAGGACAGCGGGTCATCCTTCAGGTCATCGAGATGCAGAAGCAGATAATGGACCTTGCTGCCGATGAGCCCGCCAGCGGCAGCGGCGATGGCTATCCAGTAAACGCACTCAGGATTCAGGCCCTTGCGTTTTAATTCGTAGTAGACGACCGTACTGGCGGCGACGAATCCGAGCGCCATCATCAGGCCGAAAGTGTGGAATGTCAGTGGTCCTATGGAAAAGTCTGGGTACATGCTCGCACGATCCTCAAATGATACTGTTCACAAATTTCTCATGTATTTATACCAATCTTAAATGACTAAGAAAACGCTAAAGCTATTCTTTGAAATGTCGATAACGCTCTCGAACGCATCATATACGAAAAGGCAAACCCGTCGCGAGGCGGGGACGCAAAGCCAGGGGTCTCCCCCAGAGACAGCCCAGCTGCCGAAGCTTTTAAGCGCAAGCTCTGAGGTTTTGGGAACTGGGCTATATTTATGGCCCTGGTAGAGCACAAGCTCAATTGCTTTGGCATACCCAAAGTAGATTGAGCTTTTTTTATAGATTCGTTCGGGCACGAGGGATGAGGTCAGCTAATCTTCCGCCTGGGTGGGCGGGAGGCCAAAGTGACAAGGGGGTCACGAAGTGAGATTTCCAGCAAAAGTAGCAGTTCTAGCCGCAACATCGATGATTCTGGTGCTGGTCCTGGCATCAGCCGTATACGGGGCTCAGGCTTCCGATCCGGTGACAGTAAGCGTAACGGTAGACAATTTTATCTCCATCAGCAATCCTGGCGACGTGGCACTCGCCAACATCGCCGGATCCGGCGGTTCTTCCGAAAGCAACGCCACCTGGCAGGTTGCGACCAATAACGATCTCGGATACAAACTCGAGATGTCAGCAACCGGTTCGCCGGCAATGACCAAGGGCGCGGACTCATTCGCCGATTACAGCGGAGCCGGCGTGTGGTCGATAGCCGCCAATCAGTCAGCCTTTGGTTTCAGCGTCAATGGAACCAATGGATATCAGGGATTCTCGGGCGCGACCCCGATCGAGATAGTGAACAATCCCAACGAGACGGCGGGAGAAGACACGACTGTGTACTTCCGGGCCGAGGTCGGCGCAAGCCACCTGCAGGCCAGCGGCAATTACGCCGCCAACCTGACAGTTACAGCCACGACGCTGTGATTGTATAACAACTTCATAGCAGCACGTCAAACGCAAGCTTAACGGCCGGAGCCCCCTCCTCAACCAGGGGGCTTTAGTCGTTCCCGGGCCGGAAAAATGTGTTAAACCGCGTGAAATGGTGCAGGATAGCAGGAAAAGCGGTAGAGGAAAGCGAAGTCTAGACTTCGAACCAGGCTGGAGTTGAGTTCCATGCCCAAATACTGATTTTCCGAATCCATGTCATCTGAAAAATTCAGCTTCCTGCGATTTTATGGCGCCGTCGATGCGGTGTCTTTACGGCTGGGTATCTCCGGACCGGTGCTTGCGGCATTCGTGGCAATCCTGCTTTTCATGACGCTGTGGCCAGCCGCAGCAGATGGCTATACGGTGGAGAAGCATGACGACGCGGTGACGGGTCAGTTTGTCATCTCGCCCACGAAAGTCGAGCTGGAGATGAAACCCGGTCAGTCGGCGTCGCGCGATATCATGGTCGCCAACAGGACCGGCTCTACCGTCACCATCGAATTCTCGATGGAAGACTTCGAGGGATCCACCGACCCGTCACAAGCAACGGTCTTCATGGGAGAGGAAGACAGCTCCTGGGGCGCGCGCAAGTGGCTCGAACCTGAGATATCGAGCATAGTGCTCAAGCAGGGAGAGACCGTCACCTTCCGCACCAAGGTAAACGTACCAAGCACCGCGGAGCCGGGGGGCCACTACGCAGCCCTCTTCGCCTTTTCCACTTACGAGACCGAAGATGCGGCAGGTACCGCGATCAATATAACCAGCAGGGTCGGCACGCTGTTCCTGATAAAAGTAGCCGGGACCGTTGAGGAGCAGGGCAACCTCAGCAAACCGGAAGTGTCGGGCTTCTCTGAATATGGCCCCATAGACATCGGCCTGGTCTTCAATAATGAGGGCAATGTGCATCTCAAGCCTTCCGGCCGGGTGATCGTCACCAATATACTGGGCCAGGCCGTCGCAGAAATACCGGCCCCGGAATGGGTGGTGCTGCCTGAGTCATCGCGCCGCAGCGTGGTCAAATGGGACAGCCATTACCTTTTCGGGCGCTATACAGCAAGGGCTGAGATAGCTTACGGGCCCGACGGCACTCCCATCATCGCCTCAACCACATTCTGGGTGGTTCCCTGGAAGATCGTCCTGGCCATCGCCCTGGGCATCGGCTTGCTCATAGCATTCGTTTCCTGGCTGGTGCGCAGGAAGCGAGGCACACGCCGCGGCCTGGAAGATGAACTTGAAGAGCTGCGGGCGGCGCAGCAGGCCGCAGCATCACAAGGAACCGGGCAGGCCGACGCAGGATCGCAGGCGGCTGCACCCATACCTCAGAATCTTGTCGCGCTCAACGCGCTCTTCCCCTCCACCGGTGACGATAGCATCGTCAACCTGGCTGATGAAGAGACCCGAAGGCTGATCGGTGACCTGGTCCGGCAGCACATCGACCTGGCGGAAGCATATATATCCGAGCGCAGGCTCGATGAGGCAAACAGGGAACTCGCTGAAGCCCGTGCTGCTGCCATGCGGATAGATCTTCTCTTCGAGATCGGCGTCATCGACGATATGCTGCGCCAGCTTCAGTAGCCTCTGCAGATTGACAGCCTTAACCCCCTCGTGAGACCATTGCTTCCGTCTTGTTTTATGTAACGATGGAGGCAGTCGCTGAACTTCGCCCGATTGAAAGTAAAGATTTGCACCGGAATGGCCGTCAGCTTCGGCCTTCTCCTTCTGATACACGGGATCTTTGGAGGCATGGCTGCTGGATCGCCGGCCAGGGGTGCTGGATTGGCGGCCAGGGCTGCTGGATCGCCGGCAGGCGACGCTGGATCACCGGCTGGGGCCACACGCGATACAAACAGTTTTACCGTCGGGCTTACTGTTGAGGACGCGCTGGGAGTGAGCCTTGATGGAGAGTCATCCTGTGACAGTGCCATCCGCATCGGTGACCCTGCCACTGGAGTGGTTTCCTACGTGATCCTGGACGGTTGAGGACAGCAGCCCTGCGCGTCAGGATGAGGGATAAGCGGTATAAACTACGGCAGTGGAATAGTTTCCCGAAACGGCAAGCGTGGGAACGGCAAGCCGGTAATCGAAGAAGAACGGGTAGTTGTCAGTTGCGTCCTGCCCAGTCGCTATGATCGTCTCAGCCGGAGTCTTGACAATTGACTGATAGGCGGCTGGAGCCTCTCCGTCCTGTTTCCACTTCAGGTCCCCGATGTCTATCGTATTCGCCGGATTGAGCTGGGCCAGGTCTCCCGTAGCAGCAACCTTCAGGCCCCACATGGTGTTCGACTTGATCTGCAGCTTGACGGCATACGGCGGTGGATCCCCCTCCCCCACATCGTAGTTGCTTCCCGGGCTGACATTGCCGAAACCGACTGAACCTCCTCCTGAGCTGGCATCCCGGTTATAGGTCTCGCTCACCGTCAGCGTCATCGATCCGGGAGCTGGGACATACTCGACTGTCAGCTTGGGCCGCAGGGAAGGATCTCCCAGATACTCAGATGAGTAAAAGGTCTTGAAATCCCTGACCGCCGGATTCTCCCCGGACTTCTTCACGAACATCCCCTCATTCGCGAGAGAGCCGCTTACCCAGCTCTGAGTCAGCCCGGTTATCTGGAAATCCAGCCAGGCGCCGGTCGAATCGGGTGCGATCGCGGTTGCTTGTGCCGTCCCGTTGAAATCGCCACCAGCGCTGCTCCAGTTGCTGAGGCCGTCGTAGGTGTTCCAGGTGGCTCCGTCAGCAGTCGCGGTGCCACTGCCAGTGCCTTCGGTCCAGGAGCGCGTGGCGTAGTAAACGCCCAGCTGTGGCGTCGAAGCATCTTCCTGTGCGTGCTGGTACAGGGACATCGTCGCCGCATTCACAGTGGAACCCACCGGGATCACGGAGAGGTCGAACCTGAGCAGGCCGCGCCGGTTGTCGCTGGATGCGTTGTAGTTGCCCACCACCAGATCAGTCGAAGCTCCATAGTTTAGCGTGGCGCCGGCGTTCGCGATCCAGGTATCCTCCCCTTGGGAAGGTGATGGCTGGATGGTCACGAGCCTGGCAGTCTGGAAGACATAATCCCCGGATACGGTGGTATTGCCGGCTCGATCAGTCGACTTGACCCGGTAATGGAAGACGGTGTCCTCGGTGAGCCCTGGCAGGGCAACCGTGTGCTGGTTGACCATAGCCGGAGCGACTGTCGTGCTGGAGCCGTAACTGGTCGTGGTGCCGTACTCCACCTGGGAATTGGCCTGCTCGTCGGTGGACCATCTGATGTTCGCTGCTGTCCGGGTGATATTGTCCGCGCGCACTTCGCCGATGGCCGGCGGCGTGACATCGGTGCCGAACCATTCGATCGTGAGCTTCGGCCTCAAAGATGCATCCGTAGTGAATTCTGATGAATAGTAGGTCTTGGCATCGCTGACTGCGGGATTCTCCAGGCTCTGCTTGATGATGGCGCCGTTATTGGCAATTGAAAGGTTGGTCCATGACTGAGTCAGGGCGGTTATATCCCAGTCCACCCAGGATGCTGTCGAGTTCGGCGCGGAAACGCTGCCGCTTATGCCCGCGTTATAGTCGCCGCCAGCTGTGGTCCAGTTGCTGACGCCGTTGTAGGTGTTCCAGGTGACGCCGTCGGCCGTGGCTGAACCTGTGCCGGTTCCCTGGACCCAGTCGCGTGTCAGGTAGTGGAGGTCGAGGGTCTGCGGGTTCGTGTTTCCCTGACCCATCTGATAGGCGGATAGCCTCGCGCTCAGGACAGTCGCACCCGATGGGATCCCCGATAGATCGAAGCGGATGGCGCTACGTAGAGTCCCCAGGCCGGGCGTCGCCATGTCGCCCACGCTCAGAGTCGTCTCGGCGCCGCGGTTCCAGGTCGGTTGGGCCGTGCCGAAATACGTATCCCTGCCAACGGCGGGGAACGGCTGCAGGACCGTCAGGTTAGCAGTGGTGAGATTCTGTTCCAGCGAGTACGATACCAGGCCCGCGGCGTCAGCTGATCGGGCGCGATAATAATATGTTGTCGAAGGCTGCAGGCCGGTCAGGGGCACACTATGGTTGGTCATCATCGCCGGATCCAGTGTCGTGGAATACGTATAGACGCCCGGACTGGTGCCGTATTCCACCTGGGAGTCCGCAGCCTCGTTCGTAGTCCAGGTTATGCTGGCGCTGCTGCTGGTGACGGATGTCGCCTGAAGGGCTGAGATGACCGGCGCATTATTATCGACGTTGACCTGCCTGGTCGCCTGCGAAGTGTTGTAGGCGCGGTCTGTGGCCGTCAGGCGCAGTGTGTACAGTCCGTCCGTGACGGTGGTGGTGTCCCAATTTTGCAGCAGCCCGGCAGTCACTGGGGTGTAAGTCGTCGTGCCTATGGCCGTCCAGGAAGATGGCGAGGCACCCGCGCCGTATTCCAGTAGATAACTGTAGAAGCTGAAGGTGTCGGTGGCGGTGCCGTCAACGGGTACGGTTCCATTGACATACGCGCCGGCTGCCGGTGAAGTTATGGCCGTCGTGGGATTGGACCCGTCGACCTGGATCATCCGGGAGTTCCTCTCGATGGTGCCACCGGCGGAATTGCGCAGTAAGGTCCGGACCCAATACCAGTTGCCGTCGATCAGGCCTGAGGCTGGCAGGGTCAGCGCGAAGTCGTACCAGTTGCCCGCCTGGGTGACCGCCGGCGCCGCCCAGAAAGCCGCCTGGGCATTGGTGAAGCTGTACATCCGGTTGGTGGTGCTGGTCTGAGCGGCATCGACCACATTGCCATTGCCATAAGTCTTGATATACATGACGGCGCCAGGCCGGAATGTGTAGGATTCGTCGGTGCGGGCGGCGTCACTGTAGAAATGGATGAAGCGGTTGACCGTTGGGATGTCGATCGCTTCCTCGAACTGGATCCTGGCGCTGGTGCTGCTGACGATGGAGCCGACCAGTTTGAGGCCGTTGACGTTAGCTGCCGGTATGGTGACAGCGCTGGTGTAGACATATGGCGAAACCGCGCTTACCTGTGTCCAGACGCCAGCGGTACCTATGGCACCGTGCTGGTAATTGTAAAGCCTGGGGACGCCGCTTGCCCGGTTGGCTACCCGCGTGGTAGTGACCCTTATGTAGACGATGCTGCCGTTGGCAAAGGTGTTGGTGTGTGTGGTGCAGGCGGCATCGGCGCAGATCTCGATGATGTCGCCGTTGTTCTCTGTGTAGATCCCCTCCGGGCCGATCACGGCTTCTCCGGAGGAAACCAGCATAAATGCAGTCAGCGTGGCGCCGAGCAGCATCACCAGCAAGACAATTGTCAACCAGCGAACGAGCGAACTGCTGTCACGGCGTGTACTGATCACAGCCCCTTCATGGGACTCGTTAAAGAGCACCCCAGCCTCCCGATTTCCTTATTTTTCGCGCAATAAAAAAGGGGTCTGCCCAGGACCCGTTCCTGCGCCGATCTAGTCCACCTTTCGCCCATTCCGGGAAAATACCTTAGCTAAAGAAGGCTGGAAACGGGCTCCCACAGCGGCAATCGCAGCCATCAGCGCGAGCATCAGCAGCAACTTCCAGGGAAAGATCAGGATATAAGCCTGCCGTTCTACCGGCGACCCGACTCCAGAGCTTAGATCGAGCTTCACTTTCTTGATAGCAAAGAGGGGGACTTCATCCCAAACAGCCTGCAAAGAGGCACTTTCTCCGACCGCGACCGGATCGCTTGCCGCCAGCAGGCTGTTGTTGCCTTCGAATATCCCCGAGATGATGGCAGTCCCCTCGAGCCTGGTAGTGAAATTGCCAGTGTTCCGGCCTTCCATCCAGAATGTGACCTGATCCATGGAATCGACGATGCGGGGGAATGACCATGAGACATCTGATACCGGGTGGATGACTTCGGTGCTGATGGCGACGCCGACCTGGCCGACTATGGATACATCCCTTGTGCTGGCCGAGGCGGCATCGAAAAGTACCGAGGATAGCCGTCGGCCTGGTTGGGCATCTTCAGGAACCCTGATGTGGACAACAACCCGTGCGAAGCCGCCCGGTGGCAGAATCACCTCGCCGGGCTCCAGGCTTATCTCCGGTTCAGCACGATCGCCGCTGGCACTTACGTGCGCCTTGACGACGATCTCATCGCTGGAGGAGTTCTGCAGGGTGACTGTCTCGTCCGTCTGGTCGCCGACGGCTATGGTCGAGTTGATGCTGGTGGGGCTGATATTGAAGCCGACATCCGGTGCAGCCTGGGAGATCGTGACTGTCATCAGAAAGACGACAAGGCAGGCAAAAACGATCAGAGGTTTGAAGGTCCCGTTCGTGTTTGTTCCTTTACAGCTGCTGGGTCAGCCGGCGCCCGCTGATAAACCGGTTGATGTCGTAACATATTAGTTATGTTAAGTTCGCCATTTAATGTGAATTAACCTGCAATCTGCGGTTTACATTCACAATTCAAGACCTGACCCCAGGGAGGTGGGGGCGCAGGGCTTTACCGGTCTGAGACTTGCGTTTTTTTGTCAGCTCCTCGGGAGTGCCGGTGGCGATGACGTAGCCACCCTCATCGCCGCCTTCGGGGCCGAGATCGATTATATGGTCGGCGCACTTTATGACGTCAAGGTTGTGCTCGATGACGACGACAGTGTTGCCGGCGTCGACCAGGCGCTGCAGGACCTCAAGCAGTTTCTCGATGTCGGCGAAATGCAGGCCGGTCGTCGGCTCGTCGAGGATGTATAGGGTGTTGCCGGTGGCGACCTTGTTGAGCTCGGATGAGAGCTTGACCCGCTGGGCCTCCCCGCCGGACAGAGTCGTAGCCGGCTGGCCCAGGCGGATGTAGCCGAGACCGACGTCGACCAGGGTCTGCATCCGGCGGGCGATTCGCGGGATAGCCTCGAAGAATTCGAGGGCATCGGCGGCGCTCAGATCGAGGACCTCAGAGATGTTCTTCCCCTTGAAGCGCACCTCCAGGGTCTCGCGGTCATAACGCTTGCCCTTGCAGACCTCGCAGGGCACGTAGATATCAGGCAGGAAGTGCATCTCGATCTTGATGGTGCCGTCGCCGCGGCAAGCCTCGCAGCGGCCGCCGCGCACGTTGAAACTGAAGCGGCCGGGCTTGTAGCCGCGGACCCGCGCTTCTGGCGTCACCGCGAACAGCTGGCGGATGTGGTCGAAGACGCCAGTGTAGGTGGCGGCATTCGAACGGGGCGTGCGGCCGATCGGTGACTGGTCGATATTGATGATCTTGTCGAGCTGGTCGGTGCCATCGATACTGTCGTGGGCTCCGGGCGCTGTCTTGGCCCGGTATACCGAGGCTGCGAGCGAACGATAGAGGACATCGTTGATCAGGGTCGACTTCCCCGAGCCGGAGACGCCGGTTACACAGACGAACTTGCCCAGGGGGATCTCTACGTCTATGTCTTTGAGGTTATGCTCCCGGGCACCGCGGATGACGATGCTGCCGTCTATGACAGCGCGCCGTTCTGGGACGGGGATGGAGCGCCGGCCGTTGAGATAGGCAGCAGTGAGGCTGGTTTTTGATTTGAGGATCTTCTCCGGCGGGCCCTCGGCGATCACCTCTCCCCCGCGCTCGCCGGCGCCGGGGCCCATGTCGACGATGTAGTCGGCCTCTCGCATGGTCTCCTCGTCGTGCTCGACGACTATCACGGTATTGCCGAGGTCGCGCAGGCGGTGCAGGGTATCGATCAGCTTGCGGTTGTCGCGCTGGTGGAGGCCGATGCTGGGCTCGTCCAGGATATATAGTACGCCCATCAGGCTGGAACCGATCTGGGTCGCCAGGCGGATGCGCTGGCCCTCGCCGCCGGAGAGCGTGCCGGCCTTGCGGTCGAGTGTGAGATAGCCGACGCCCACGTTGTCGAGGAACCGCAGCCGCTCACTGATCTCTTTGATGATGCGGCCACCGATCATCTGCTCGGTGTCGGAAAGCTTGAGGGCAGCGAGGAACTTCTCTGAATTCCTGATGGGCATGGTCGAAAGCTCATGGATGTTGGTGTCGCCCACAGTGACCGCCAGGCTCTCCGCCTTGAGCCGGGCACCCTTGCAGACTGGGCAGGGGTGCATGGCCATCAGCTGGGAGATCCGGTCTCGTGCCATCGTCGACTCGGTCTCCAGATAGCGGCGCTCGAGGTTGGGGATGATGCCTGTGAGGATACGGCTGTTTCGCCGGCGGCCACGGCTCTTCTTCCGGATGGTCTCGTCTGGTCCGTAGAGAATAAGCTGCTGTTCTTCGGGTGTCAGGTCCTCAAAGGGCGTGTCGAGGCTGATGTCGTAATAGCGGGACATCATCCGGATGACATGGCGGAAGCCGCTGCTCCAGGGAAGGATGTTTGCCTGCCGCAGGCTCTTGGTCTTGTCGGGTAGCAGCAGGTCGATGTCGATCTCTTCCTGATAGCCGAGGCCGGTGCAATGCTCACAGGCTCCGTAGGGGCTGTTGAACGAGAAGATGCGGGGCGCCAGTTCCGCGAGGCTGACATTGCAGTCGGGGCAGGCGAACTGCTCGCTGTAGGTAGTGACCTCCCCATCCGCCGTCTCGATGTTGACCAGCCCGCCGGAAAGCGCACCGGCTGTCTCCACAGAATCAGCCAGCCGATGGCGGATATCGCCCTTGAGGACGAGGCGGTCGACGATGACCGAGATGTCATGCTTCGTCTTCTTGTCGAGCTTGATGTCCTCGTCGAGCATACGGATCTCACCGTCGATCTGAACGCGGGTGAAACCGTCGCGCCGTACCTGTTCGATCAGATTGTTATATTCGCCCTTGCGGCCACGGATGAGCGGCGCCACCACCATGAAACGGGTGTCGGGCGGCATATCCAGGATCTGGTCGACGATCTGCTGCTGGGACTGTGCCGAGATCAGCTTGCCGCAGTTGGGGCAGTGGGGCTTGCCGATGCGAGCGTAAAGCAGCCGCAGGTAGTCATATATCTCTGTGACCGTGCCCACGGTTGAACGCGGGTTCTTGCTGATAGCCCGCTGATCGATGGAAATGGCCGGCGACAGACCCTCGATGCTGTCGATGTCGGGCTTCTGCATCTGGCCCAGGAACTGGCGGGCGTAGGCGGAGAGCGACTCCACATAGCGGCGCTGGCCCTCGGCGTAGATGGTGTCGAAAGCCAGGGAGCTCTTGCCCGAGCCGGAAAGGCCTGTGATGACGATCATCTTGTCGCGCGGAAGTCGGAGCGAGATATTCTTGAGATTATGCTCGCGGGCGCCGGATATCACTATTTCGTTGGACATACGAGTAATTATAGGGAAGAAGGCGGACGACTGCTTCGTCTCCCTGATTGCAGCACCTTTTCCTGACTACTCCCCCAAGATCGACTGGACCCCCGGTTCGCCAGTTTTTTAGGGGGACAAATGTCCCTGGATATCAGGGACATTCGACACTTGTCCGGTATGCGCTCCAAGATTCATTATTAACATTACTTAATAAAAGTGTCCCGCTAGCTGGTGGCATTTTTACTGAAACCAGAATCGGAGATCGGCCTACGGAGAGCAGGTTCCTTCCGTCACTCATTCCCAAGTGGAAATTCTGCTGAATATCGATCTCATTTGGAATCCGATCGTCAACCATTCTATTGCAGGAGGTGGACTATCAGGAAACGGGTGAAAGATTCAAGATTAGTTGCACCAGAAATAGTCGCAACAAATCACTTAAGGGAGCAAGTATGAGTACAAAGCACAAGAGACGTATCAAATACATGGTGTTCACTCTGGTGCCTGCCTTTCTGATAATGCTCGCGGTCCTCATCCCCACCATGTCTGTGGGACTGGCGGATCCGCAGGTGCCAGCGGAATATCTGACCTGCACAGAATGTCACAACGACACGACTTTGATCACCGGCAAGGTTGCCCAATGGGAAGAGTCCGGGCATGGAACCGGTACGGCCTTCATGGAGGAAGGTCCGAATAAAAGCTGCGTCGGCTGTCACTCCGGTGGCGGTTTCAGCGCGATGATAGCGGCGGGGCAGAAGCCTAACCAGCCCACAGTCGGCGATAACAACCCGACTCCTCAGAACTGCCGTGCC
>JACRMB010000009.1 GCA_016235065.1 Actinomycetota bacterium
ACCTGGCGACCGGCGTGGAAGAAGCGGTCTGCACCAACTCCTCTGACCAGTACAATCCTGTCGTCGCGGGCAACCGCATCTACTGGATGGATTACCGCAACAACAACTGGGATGTCTACATGAAGGACATCTCATCCGGCACAGAGACCCGTCTGACTTCAAGTAGCGCCCACCAGAGCTGGCCCAGTGCCAGCGGCGACTTCGTTGTCTGGAAAGATACCCGTGAGGGTGACGAGGACATCTACATGAAGAATCTGGCCAACGGGGTGGAGCAGCGAGTGAACACCGACCCGGACACGGCTCCCACAGCCGGACAGAAGATACCTCTTGTCAGTGGTCCACGCGTAGTCTGGATGGACAGGCGATCAGGTAACTGGGATATATACTCCGGCCGCGATGAAGTAGCTCCCCAGGTGGCATCGGTGGCGCCATCAGGAATAATCTCTGGCAATTCAGCTACGGTATCCGCCCTTTTTTCTGACGGAGGCACCGGAGTGGACGTCTCAACGGTAACCGTGGCTATCGATGGTGTGGATGCCGCGGGCTGCGCGGTCACTGCAGCTCAGGTGACCTGCCCTCCAGCTGTTCTTCCGGAAGGTATCCACTCGATCAATGTCTCTATTGGGGATTACTCCGGTAATCAGACCAGCGCGGCAGGCGCACAATTCATCGTCGACACCTTAGCGCCGGCAATCGGCCCGATCGGCGTCGTAGTCCCTCCAGGGACGGATACTGCTATGGTCGATGCCGATATCGGCGATCCGGCGCCGGGCAGCAGCATCGATCCGGCGACGGTGCAGGTCACCCTCGATGGAGAGGCGCAAGATGGCTGCCTGATCGATCCCGCCCACGTTTCCTGTGATTTTGCCGGGCTGTCGCTGGGGGGACATGAAGTCGGCATCTCAGCAGCCGACCTGGCGGGCAACAGCAGTTCCCTGTCCCGGATCTTCCAGGTGGCAGATACCGTGGCGCCAGTGATCACGAGTCCCGGACCGGTGGGCGCCGTCTTGCTTGGATCGGGTGATCCGGTCATATTCAGCGCCGCATTCAGTGACGACCTGCCGTCGAGCGGCATAGATCCGGCAGCTGTGAACCTTGAGGTCGATGGCGTTGGTGTTCCCGGCTGCGTGAATACTGCAGTATCCCTGAGCTGCACACTCAGCGGTATCGCCGACGGCAGCCATCAGGTAGTAGCGACGGTCACCGACAATGCCGGCAATCTCGGCAGCCTGAACTGGAGCATCAATGTCAACTGGGGGCCGGATGTCACCGGCCTGGTGCCATATGCCGGCGCCGTGGTTAATGATCCGACGACGCCGGTGGAAGCGAAGTGGTCTGATGCGGGTGATGGCGTAGAAGCGGCATCGATCAAAGTCTACCTGGATGGAGCCAGCATGCAGCCACCCGGCATAAGCCTGACCGCTGGTGACTTCAGTTATCAGCCTGACTGGGAGAACAGGCTGGCTGACGGGCTTCATACCGTCCGCGTGGTCATCGCGGATCAGAAGGGTGCCGTAACCGACCGCGTCTGGTCATTCACGGTAACCTCGCCAGCGCTTAGAGACTCGGCTACAGGCATTTACTGGGAAAGCTATGCGTCGTACCTGCGGCGCGAGTTGAGTGTGCAATACCAGCTTACGGATTCGGGGACGGGGGAATGCCGCGATGCAACAGTGGCTTTCGGAACAGCTTCGGGAGGGGTCTTGCCCTCAGGCTTACCGATCGCGCTCGGCAGCATCGTCTCCGGCGACGCGGCGACCTATACCATTCGGTACTCCATTCCCGCTGAAGTCGGCAGCTTCATGACCCTTAATTACGCGAGCTGTGCCGACGACGGCGGCAACATCTACTGGACGCCCGGTCCGCCGCCTTCAGCGCCCTAGATCTCGACCTTCAGCCCCGAGCGTTTGCCCATCGAGGCGTCGATCCCACCCTGCTTTTCACGCCCGATCCTGGCTAGCCTGTCGGCGATCGACTGTAGCTGGCTTGAGACTTCCAGCGCTGTCCAGGCGCGATCTTCGCCGGCGATCTTTGCCGCATCGGCCCTGATCGTTTCTTCGAGTTCCTTATATTCCATGGTCTCACCTCCGCTCGATCCGCGGTTTGCGGAGTACTCTGGATTTCTTCCCAGTTGCCACAGGTTTCTAAACAGGTTACGCTGATTCACGAATTGGTCAGTCGACGGGAAGTCCTCAAACATTCCGGGTATCTGATGCTAGCCAGGCTGTTCGTCCGCCTGGTTTCAGTGCCCTTCCTTATCTACGTGGCCGCCAGCCTCGGCCCGTCGCTGTTCGGTGTCTTCACTTTTGTCATGGCCACGGTGGAGATGGTCTCTTCCCTGAGTGATTTCGGTCTGTCCCGCTACGGTACCCGGGCTATGGTCAGGGAGGATATGGACCAGGCGCGCTTTGCTGGCATCCTCCTCACCCTGCAGTTGTTCACTTCGATCGTGCTCGGTGCGATCGGGCTGGTCGTGGTCCTGTTCGTCGATCCTGCGTCTCCAAAACTGGAAGTGTTGCTCCTTGGGCTGCTGGCTGTGGCTATCTCCGCTTTCATCTACACGAGCGAGACAGTCTTCACAGCGATGAAACAGTTCGCTGCCTCAGCTATCTTTACGGTAGCCGGGCGGCTGATCTACCTGGCGGCGGGCTTCGTCGCGCTGGGGATGGGATGGTCAGTGGTAGCCATCATGTGGGCTTTCGTAGCCAGCATGGTGCTGGAGTCGGCGATCAGGATGGTCTACGTGGCGCTCCGGGTCACGCCCTTCTCTTTCAGGTTTCACTGGCCGGATGTCAAAACGATCGCGATCGGCACCCTGCCGTTCGCGGCGACCGCCATCTCATCGCTGGTTTATTTCCGGGCGGACACAATCATCCTGGAGGTCCTGAAAGGCGACACCGCGGTGGGCATCTATGGCGCCGCCTATTCCTTCTTCTCCTTCTTCATGTGGTTCCCGATCGTGCTCAGCCGGGCCCTGCTTCCCAGTCTGACCGCCGGCTTCCGCGACGATCCAGAAGAAGCACGGCTCACCAGCTGGTACTGGTACCGGGCTACCGGTGTCGCCGGTGTTGCCATAGCCTTCGCCACGACAGTCCTCGCGGCGCCGGTCATAACCACTCTGATGGGAGACGCTTACGCGGAGTCGATCCCGACGCTGCAGATACTGATCTGGACGATCCCGCCGCTGATGATGGTCAGCATGAGCTTCAATTCCCTGACCGTCTGCGACCGCGAGAAGACAGGCGCCAACACGTCGGTGATGTCGGCCATCACGATCGTCGCCCTGGACTTCGCGCTCATCCCATTCTTCGGCACTCTCGGTGCCGCAGCGGCGATGGTGATCACTACCACGCTCTGGGAGGCCTGGATGCACTGGCTGCTGGTGAAGCACCTGCTGGCGCCCCGCAACGCCATGGTCAAGACCTTCTCGATGCCTTTCATCGGGGGCGCTTTGATGGCCGCAGCCGCCATCACTGCCAGGCCCCTGGGAATCGCGGCTACCCTCGTCGCAGGTCTAATGGTCTATGCCGGCGCCATCATGTTCATACGTTTCCTCGAACGGCGGTAGTCGGGGACTCGCCCTTCCTTCTGGTAAGATATTTCCCATGTGTGGAATCGCAGGAATAGCCAGGAAGGGTGGGGTCGGCGACGCCGACGCGATCCAGGCGCAGAAGATGGGGGAGATCATCCGCCATCGGGGTCCTGACGACGCCGGCATCCGTCGCGGCGAGCGCTATGTCTTCGCCCACCGGCGGCTCTCGATCATCGATCTGGCTCACGGCCATCAGCCTATGGGGAACGAAGACGGCACCGTCTGGCTGGCGTACAACGGCGAGGTCTACAACTTCATGCCGCTGCGCGAGGAGCTTCTGGCGAAGGGCCATGTTTTCCAGACCCGTTGTGACACTGAAGTCATCATCCACCTTTACGAGGAAGAGGGTCCGGCCTGCGTCGAGCGGCTGAACGGCATGTTCGCCTTCGCGCTCTTCGACGAACAGAAGCAACAGGTCCTGCTGGCGCGGGACCGGGCCGGCATCAAACCCCTTTACTACAGTTTCGACGGCTCCGCCGTGCGTTTCGCCTCCGAAGCCAAGGCGCTGGTCCAGACGGCGCCGCGCCTGGTGAGCCCGGATCCCCGTTCCCTCGTTGATTTTTTCGCCCTCAGCGTCATCCAGGAGGGCCGCACTGCTTTTGAGGGCATCAGTGAACTGCTTCCTGCACATGTCCTCATCTGGGATACCAGGACCCAGCCGCGGACAACCCGCTACTGGCAGCCATCCTACGCGACCAAGACGACTCTCGCCGGCGAAGAGCTCACGGGGGCTGTCTCGGCGCTGCTCACTGAGGCTGTCGAAAGCCATCTCGTCAGCGACGTGCCGGTAGGCACTTACCTAAGCGGTGGCCTCGATTCCAGTGTGGTCTCCGCCATCGCTGACGATTACATCAACGGTCTCAACACCTTCTCCGCCGGATTCATCGGTGAGGAGAAGGTGGATGAGCGCGTCTATGCCCGGGAGATGGCAGCCAGCATCGGCTCGCGTCACCATGAGGTGGAGGTCGGCCCCGGAAACTTCCTGGGAAACCTGAGGAAGATCATCTGGCATATGGACGAGCCCACCCTCAGCCCCGGAGTCTATCCCTATTATTTCCTCTGTGGCCTCGTGGCCGATTCCGTCAAGGTGGTGCTGGGAGGGCAGGGTAGCGATGAGCTTTTCGGCGGCTATCCCCGCTATCGGATGGCGCTGCTGGAGAAGGACATGGCCGGCGCTTTTCATCACGGCAGGCTGGTCCGGCTGGCGGGGCTGCTTTCCGAATACAGGCACCGCTACGGGCTGGGTGGCCTCAAGAACGGTCTGAGGAGGTTGAACGCCGACGACGGCCGCCGCATCTATGAGATCGTCAGCGGCTTCCACCCGCGCCGTTTGCCGGGCCTGTTCACCGACGAGCTTAAGCAGAAGGTCGCCGGTTACGATCCCATGGGGGTCTTTTATGAGTCGCTCTCCGGGTGCGATTCGCCGGACCTGATCGACAACATGCTCTACAATGATTTCCACAACATGCTTCCCAGCATCCTCAGGACCGAGGACCGCATGAGTATGGCGCACTCGATAGAGTCACGTGTGCCCTTCCTCGATTACCGGCTGGTGGAGCTAGCCGCTTCGATCCCTTCGCAGCTGAAGGTGAGCGGCGACGAGCCCAAGCTGATATTGAAGGAAGCCGCTCGCGGCAAGGTGCCCGAAAGCATAATCACCCGGCGCAAGCAGGGTTTCTCGGCGCCGATCGACAGCTGGTTCATGGGAGCGCTGGGCGGTGAGGTGCGGGGATTCCTGCTCGATGGGCCGGCGGCCAACCGTGGCTACTTCGACCGCCGCTATGTTGATAAGGTCATAACTCGCGCCTTGGAGAAGAAGAAGGATATCTGGCGAGTCTGGTCAATGGTGACTTTTGAGATGTGGTGCCGGATATATGCCGACGGCGAGGGCCCCGAGAGTCCTTCTTAAGACGTGCCTGAGACTGCCGGTAAGCCCGTCAGATACTATGCTTGCACTGGCGCGCCCGAGGCCCGTGCCGGCTCGGTTTTTAGTGTACAATTTTGCAGAGGCAGAGGCTGTCCCGGCTGGGGTGGCTGCCCTGATATCGCCGCCAGTCGGCGCAAAGAAAGGAGAGCCAAAACGGAATCCAGTGACGCGGTGATAATCTCCAGTGAAAAGGGAGCCGGCACGTGAGTGGGATAGCCGGTATTTTCAAGCCAGCGGGCGGAGCGATATCCGAAGCTGAGCTTTCGCGGATGGCCGATGCCATCGCCCACCGGGGGCCGGATGGCCGCTGGCAGTTCATCGACGGCGCCGCGGGATTCGAATTCTGTTTTCTGCAGATCCCGGCGCCGGTCTCGGTGCCACAGCCCCTTCGCAGCGAGGACGGCGATATCATTCTCGTATGCGACGGTCGCGTTTACAATTACGCCGAACTGCGTTCCCGGCTCGAGTCAAAGGGCCATCGTTTTTCCGGGCCAAGCGACTGCGAGGTGCTCATCCACCTTTATCAGGAGGATGGTGACCGCTTCCTCGACGACGTCAACGGCATGTACGGGCTGGCCCTTTGGGACTCCCGCAAAGGCCGCTTGCTGCTTGCCCGCGACCGCATCGGGGTCAAGCCGCTTTACTATTCTCACGTTTCCACGGGGCTGCTTTTCGGCTCCGAGATCAAGGCGATCCTGGCCGACCCGGCGGTAGACCGGCAGGTAAACTTCCGGGCCATGAGCGATTTTTTCGGCCTGTCATATATCTTTGACGACGAGACCATGTTCGAGGGAATAATGGCGGTGCCGCCTGGATGTATTTACGCCGTGGACGCCGGCGGCTCCCGGATGATCCGCTACTGGGATATGGACTTCGTACCCGACCACCCCTGGGATGAGGCCACCCTGGCCGCCGAAGGCCTGGATATCCTGACGAGGGCGGTCGAACTGGAAGTTGACGACGTGAAGCCGCTTGGCATCCATCTGAGCGGCGGCATCGATTCGAGTTTCATCACCTCGCTGGCGGCGGAGATAGACCGTGACCGGCTGATCACCCTTTCCGCCGGTTTCCGGGAAGAGCTGTACGACGAACGTAATTTTGCGCGCAGGGCGGCCGAGAAGGCGAACGTGCGCCATGAGGAAGTCGAGATCTTTCCCGCGACCGACACCTTCATGGACACCATGATGAAGGTGATCTGGCATGTGGACGAGCCGACGGTCAGCCCGGGCATCCATTCTTTTTATATCCTCAACGAATTCACCAGCGAGCATGTGAAGGTCATCCTGGGAGGCCAGGGAAGCAACGAGTTGCTGGCCGGCTATAACCGTTACATCCTCGCCGACATCCGCGACCGCTTCGGCAAGGCGATCCGCCATGCAAATCCCGTGGCTGCGTATCGCTGCGTCAGTGACACCCTCGATTTCTTCGGGGCGGGACCGCTGAAGGGAATGTTCTTCAACGTGTTCCAGACGCCGGCCCAGCGGGCGCTCAAGATCGCCAGCACTTTCACTCCCCAGGAGAAGCAGAGACTTTTCTCGGCGAAGCTCAAGTCCGAGCTGGGCGGATACACCACGGAACAGCGATATCTCAATGGCTATGAGAACGCGCCGGCGAGCACCGTCATCGACCGGATGATGTATCTGGACATGAAGAATATGATGCCCAACATGCTACGCATCCTTGACCGCACCTGTGCTGCCTTCGGCATAGAGGCCCGTACGCCCTTCCTCGACCATCACTTCGTCGAGTTCGCGGCCAGATGCTCCGACGACGCCGTGTTGCGCGGCACTGAATCCAAATATATCCTCAAGAAGATGGGGGAGGGCATCCTCCGGCACGACACCGTCTACCGGGACAAGTCAGGCTTCGCAGCGCCGGTGACACCCTGGCTCCAGGGGCACCTGAGGCGCACCGCCCGGGATATCATCTTCTCCGAACGGGCCCTGAGCCGCGGCTATTTCGACGAGGCCAACCTGGGCGCCTTCGTAGACCGGCACGAGAAAACGGGCGTCGGCGTCTGGCAGGTCTGGATGCTGCTCATCTTCGAGCTCTGGAACCGCACTTTCATCGACAAGGATACCTCCAGCTCGAGGTCGTGAGCGGAATGGGAAAAATGGAACCTGCCGAAGCGGGATCGGTGAGCCGTACCGGGGACAAGCCTGGAAGCAAGACTTTCTTCACTCCTGGGAAGATCCTTGCCCTGCTGGTCTTCTTCGCCATCGCCCTGCGTCTGCTCGCGGCCCTGGCGCGGCCGATGATCCAGTTCGACGAGGCTACTTACGCTCGTATGGCCGAGAACATCGTCAACGGCCTCGGCCCACTCGACATGATGGGCGAGAGCCGTGTCTTCTTCTCTCCGCTGCTGCCTTATTTCATCGCCGGACTCTCCTACCTGCTCGGTGACTACATCATCTCCGGCTACATCGTCGACAGCGTCTTCGGCGGCCTGCTGCTGGTGCCCGTATACCTGCTCGGCAGGGAACTCATCAGCGCCCGCGTGGGCCTTATGGCGGCGGCGCTGGCCGCGGTCACGCCACTGCTGGTTGATTATACCTCGCGGCTATATAGCGAAAGCCTGTACGTCTTCTTCCTGATGCTGTCGATCTATTTCGGCTGGATGATGCTGAACCACTACCGGGCTTTGCATGGCGTGCTCGCGGGCGCCTCGCTGGGGATGGCCTACATGGCCAATCCCTCGGCAGTCTTCCTGCCGGTTGTGTTTGCAATCCTGACTCTGGCGGTGGCGATCCGGAGGGACGCCTGGAAGCCACTCGGCAAGGCATTTGCGATATTCGTGCTTGTCTTCGCGGTCTTCAGCGGACCCTATGTCCTTTTCCTCCACAGCGAACTCGGCCGCTGGACCTACAGCGGCAAGGATGTGGCGGTTAACAATTTTACCTCCTCCCACAACCTGCAGTACGGCACCATCGAGTGGGACAAGGAGGCGCTGGCGCTCACGGATGACTTCAAGGAAACGAAGATCGCAGAGGTCCAGGGGGGCTCGGACGCCGTGGGCAGCTTCCTCGATCCGGTCAAAAAACTCAAGGTATTCCTCAATCTCTCAAAGACCTTTTACTACGAGGTGCTGCCAAAAGTGATCCCACTCTGGCTGCTGCCGCTACTCGGCCTGGGGCTCTTCGCGATCGGCTGGGACCGGAAGCGGGCAACGCGTGTCGGCTATCTGGTGCTGATGATGTCGCCAGCCCTGCTGATCCTGACGATCTATGCGCATCCGAGGTTCTTCGCCGCCTATCTGCCGCCGGTATTGATCCTGGTTGCGATCGGCTGGGAACGGCTTGACGACTGGGGGAGGGATACAGCGGCGCTCAGTCTCGGTGAGGCTTCGAGGGAACGCTGGCGGCGGCTTTCGCCGTGGCTGCTCGGCATCGCCGTCCTGCTGCCGCTGCTGGCTTTCAGCGCCGTCACAGTCGTTGGTCAGGGGTATGCCACCGGTTATCGTGACGCCGGAAAATGGCTCAAGGAGAACGGCGGCCAGGGGTCCAGGGTCATGAGCCGCCAGGATTCGGGAGCATATTATGCAGGGGGGACGGAAGTGGTCCTGCCCTACGCGGATTACGGGCCGACGACGGCCTATTCCCGGCTCAACGGCGTCGACTATCTCATCATCAGCCGCCAGGATATCAAGGACTGGAGGCCGGGACTGGCGCCACTTGCCGGGGAGGCATCGAGCCATCCCGAGTGGCGGCTGGTCCAGACAATCGGAGCCGGAACCAGCAACGAGACCTATGTTTTCAGACTTTCCGGGGAGGGTGAAGGTTAGGGGCGCCGCTGCCGATAGTGCCTTAGCCCGCGCCGTGCTCAAGACTGTTATAATTTCAATGTCACAGGGCGCTTACGCATGAAAAACCTGTTATGTATTACTGGATGAAAGTCCCTGAATGAAAATCCTGTTCCTGTATCCGAATATCGCACGGGCCCGTTCTCCCCAGGTTGGGTTGAGCTCGCTGGCAGGCACCCTCGAACGCGAGGGCCACGACTGCCGCATCGTCGACATCACCTTCCTGGAGGACCACGAGGTCGCCGGTGTCTATCGGCGCGCCCTGGAGGAATACAAGCCCGACCTTATCGGCGTCTCCTGCCGCAGCACCGAGTGGGAGACGGCGCAGGCGATGCTGCGCATGGCCGATCCCGGCGTGCCGGTTATAGCCGGAGGGCCGCATCCGACCATCGCCCCAGAGGAAGTCATCGCCGACGAGCGCGTCGACATGCTGGTGCGCGGCGAGGGCGAGGAGTCGATCATCGACCTGATCGACCGCATCGAGAGCGGCGCCGACCTGACCGACATGCCCAACCTCTGGATCAAGAAAGACGGCGAGATATTCCGCAACGACGTCCGGCCGCTGATCCAGGACATGGACGAGCTGGCCATGCCCCGCTGGGACATCTGGGACGAGCGCCACTTCCGCGAGCACTACCAGCAGGTGTTCAGCCCCGATGCCAAGATATTCGGCGACCTGGAGACTTCCCGCGGTTGCCCGTATTCCTGCCCCTATTGCCTGACCCCGGTCATGCAGAAGCTGTACAAGGGCAAGGGAAAGTACCACCGTGAGAAATCCGCCAAGCGAATCATCGCCGAGGTGGAGAAGTTCATCCAGGACAAGAACATCGATTACGTCCGCTTTGTGGACGAGACCTTCATCCTCAACAAGAAGCGCCTGCGCGAGTTCTGCGAGATGTACAAGGAGATCCACCTGCCCTTCTCGTTCAGCACCCGCCCCGAGACGGTGAGCGACGAGATGATGAGACTGCTTGCCGACGCCGGCGCCCGGGCCGTATCATTCGGGCTGGAATCGGGCAATGAGCAGTATCGCCGGGAGATGCTCAACCGCCGCACCAAACAGCAGGAAGTCATCGACGCCGTGGCCCTGGCCAAGAAATATGATGTGAAGACCTTCGCCTTCGTGATGATCGGGCTGCCCCATGAGACCCGCGAGCTTATCCAGGACACAATGGAACTCATCCATCTGCTCAACCCGGACATCTTCCAGATAACGATCTTTTATCCGTTCGAGGGAACGCCTTTCTACGATTATTGCCTGAAGGAAGGGCTGATGACCAGGGATCACGAGCGGCTCACCCAGATATGGAAAGGGTCGGTGCTCGACCAGCCCGGCCTGCCAAGCGACTACCTGATCAGACTACGTGAATTGATGCTGGCATTTGCAACAAAAAGACATGAACTGTGGCCGCTCATGTATTTTTTAGAGAAGCATCCCATTGCATTCAAAGCCTGGAGTCTCTCAAAGAGGATTCGCAATCGCATGATGCGCAGCCGACGGAAACCATCATGGATGAGCGCCTGATATCCCGAATCAGGGTTATACTTCTGGCGGAAGACCCGGATAGTAGTATTGGATGTCGCAGGAATCCTGGGATTTCGCGTAGACCCAGCTGCGAAATGAACTCACATCCATTGGAACCAGGGCTTTGGTCGTCGCTATTTTCGAGCCATTTGATGCCGCGATATTTCCTACGCCATATGGAAATTGAGTAGTAGTCATAACGCCAGCGCCATGATAATTAGCGACCAGATTCACATTCTTTGCCAGGGTGCCTCCGGTATTTGTTATTTGCCAGTCGAGTGAAAGTTCACGGTTTTGATAGTCGGCTAGATTTTCCCAGTAAACTGAAGTCAGTGAGAGGCTCAGGGACGGACTAGCGCAATCCCAGCTGTTCTGACTGGTGAACGGATGGGAATCCTGCCCACCTGGGAAAGCAAAGGCTGAATCGCAGAAACCATCAATATTCAAATCGATGCAACCTTCGCTCGGCTCGTCATATTCTCTCCAGTAGTTGCCGCCACCGCCAGACGGCAGATTAAATACATTATTCATGCCGCCTGATGCGCTAATCTGGAATTCAGCAATTCCCATAAAATTATTTTGATACACCTCATTCGTGCCGGCGCCATCAAAGTAAATACCATTGTTCGTTCCCGAAATCGTATTCCCCGAGATGCTGTTATGGTGGCTTTGCCCATGAAGGTAGATCGCTGCATCAATGGTAGGAATAATAGGAGGTATCGGATCCGGAAGTACTTTATCAGTAGAGATCTCATTGTCTGTGATTACGTTGTAACTGTCGGAATCATAAAGAGTTATCGCATTACGGTTATTGGTTAAGGTATTACCGGTGATTGTGTTGCCATCACCGAAGTCGTGAATGTAGATTCCTCGTTGGAAATCAGTCACAGTATTGCCGGCGATATAGTTATGCGTACTTGTGTAGCCGATACAGAAGCCGGTGTCGGCGCCATTATTCCTTATATTATTGTTTGTGAGCACGTTGTTGTGGGCGCCAGTGAGAGATATTCCTGCACCTTCGACATTAATCACGACGTTGTCGGTGACTATATTGTTATTGGCATAAAGGAGGTTGACGCCATAATGATAATTTTGAAAGATGAAGTTTTTAACTGTTACGCCGGTAACTCGCGTGATGGTCACGGCGTCATTGCTTGTAGAAACAAAAAACTTATTTAACGTGAGTGTATGTCCATTTCCATCAAGCGTGATGTAGTTGCTGTCAATATATATCTCAACGTCATTTAAGTCAGTCGTCAGCGTGCAGGTCTTGAGTGGCTCATTCCAGATTCCGATCTGTGTGCAATTGCCTCCAGTGGAGTCATCAAGAACGTATAATTTTTCCTCGGTTTCAGCTGATCCTGCAGGCATGCTGCCAAATCCCCAAAAAAATACTCCACCCATCATTAAGACTGCACTGAATAAATACTTCAGCGTTGCTGAGACACAATTGACCAATGCTTTCACTTTTGCCCCCTCCTGTTACATGAAAGCTATTTAACTACATATGTTTTTTGTCACATGATGAGTAATCTTATAGATTTTAAAAATTTTGCATATACAGGAATTCCCTGAATTCGTGTCTCCTAATATGCGTATAAAGATTTTTGTATTCGACTCATTGAATGAGCGTGAACGATCGTGACCGATTGTTTGTCACTGCTTCGTAGTGGTATACAATTGAAAATTGAATGATCAGATTCTATTTTTAATAACAAACCCTTCTGCCAGATTGAGGCGATCTGATTGAATAAAGTCACATTGGTTTTCCCCCGCCTTAAGCGTGAGAGCAACGCCTGGGCGCCATTGCCGCTGCAGGCCCTGGCGGCACCGTTGATTGAAGATGGCTTCCAGGTGGAGATCGTCGACGGCCGGGTCATCCATCCGCACCTTCCGCGCATATTGCAGGCTGTCCGCGGTTCGCTCTATGTCGGACTCTCGGTGATGACCGGCTGGCAGATTCACGACGCCATCGCCATCTCCCGCGCGGTCAAGGATGCTTATCCCGACATCCCGGTGGTCTGGGGCGGCTATCACGCCAGCATGCTCCCGGAGCAGACGCTGGCGGAGAGCTACATCGATTATGTCATCCGCGGCCAGGGGCAACTGGCGGCGGTGGAACTGGCAAGGCGGCTGAGGGATGGCGAATCGGTTGAAGGAGTGACCGGGCTGTGTTACCTGAAGGATGGCGCAGCTGTTGTCGCCGACTACCCCAAGCTGGTGGATATCGACCAGTTCCCGTCTACCCCGTACAACATCATCGACATGGAAAAGTACATGGTGCCCGATCTTGGCGAGCGCACGATGAAATATTTTTCCTCCCAGGGCTGTCCATTCGGTTGCGGTTTTTGCGCTGAGACTTCCATGTACGGGCGCGGCTGGGTTGGTTTCTCCCCGGAGCGGGTGGTAGATGACCTGGAGCGGCTGCAAAAGGATTACCGGGTCGACGCCATCGATTTTGCCGACACCAATTTTTTCGTTAGCAAGAAGCGGGTGCGGGCCATCTGTGAGGGCATCCTCGAGCGCGGTCTCGACCTGAAGTGGGCTGCCGACGTTCGCACCAAGCAATTCATCGATTTCCCTGAAGACCTGAGGCAGCTGGTCTACGACGCCGGCTGCCGGCGGCTGCTGCTCGGCGCTGAATCGGGTTCGCTGGCGGCACTCAAGCAGATCGGCAAACAGACTACAGTGGACGATACCCTGCACGTGGCGCGCGTCTGCGACCGGCTCGGTATTATCGCCCGCTTCACGACCATGTTCGGTTTTCCTGGTGAGCCGGAGAAGGACATCGAGGCCACTTTGAGGATGATCGAGGGGATCAAGGCCATAAACGAGGATTTTGAGGTCCACGGTTTCTTTTTCGCTCCCTACCCTGGGGCTCCCATGTACGACGAGGCGGTCAGGCTCGGCTTCCGGCCTCCGGAGACCCTGGAGGGCTGGGCTGATTTCGACCTCACCGAGCTGCACACGCCCTGGGTCGATCCCGTCTACAAGGAAAAAGTGGACATGATCATAGATTTCTACATGCCGTTCGCCTCGCCGAGCCCCGATCTGCGCCGGCGCATGGCTGCAGGCGGGGTCAAAGGCAATGCCTACAAAGCCATGCACAAGCTGGCGGCCTGGCGCGTAGGCAAACGTGACTTCAGGGCGCCGCTTGAGTGGCAGCTGAAAAAACGGCGCGCGCGGAGGAAGTGAAGCCATGAGCGATTTGAATAACGACAGGCCTGGCGACAGCACTGCAGGCGGCGGCGATGCGATGAGAGGCACCGACCTGCCGACTTTCGAAGGAGCTGAGCTTCAGGTCGACTGCGCTGTCTGTGGCAGTGCCCTGCAGCGGCCGATGTGGTCGGTCAGGGACACGCTTCTCGGCTCAACCGAAAAATACAACATCGTCCGCTGCCCGGAATGTGGCACCCTGCGGATGTCGCCCCGCCCTGACTTCAGCGAGCGGCGCGCCTCCTTTGCCGATACTTATCCGCTTTTCGACTGGGCCCTGGGCCGCAAGCGCCCCCAGGCCGAGCAGCGCATCGGGCGCTTTGCAGCCCAGATAAACGAGATCAACCGCCGCCAGCGTCCTGGCAGGCTGCTCGATGTGGGCTGCGGTGACGGCTATTTCATGCTGGGCATGCAGCGCCGCGGCTGGGAAGTGACCGGGATGGAACTTCACGAGAAAGTGGCGGCCTATGCCCGCGATGAGCTGGGTCTCGACGTGCGAGGCGGCGCCGAGCACGAGGTCGACTGGGACGGAGAATATGACTGCATCACGCTTCTGGGAGTCATCGAGGATCTTGACGATCCCAACGCCTGCCTGAAGCGGTGCCATGAGCATCTGGCCGATGGCGGCCTGCTGGTGGTCCAGACCCACAACATAGAGTGCTGGGAAGCGAAGTTCTTCGGCCCCCACTGGTTCAATGTCGAGGCCCCGCGCCACGTCTGGCATTTCTCGCCGGACACGCTCGCCAGGCTACTGGCCGGCAACGGTTTCCGGCAGGAAGCCCTGCTACATTTCGGCGCGGCCTATGTCACCGAGCGCAGCATTGAGAACCGCCGGGGCAAGGTCTTCCCGTCTTCGACATTCGATCACGTGCTTCGCAAGGCGGTCGTGACGCCCGCGGCGAAGATCGCGCCGAAACTGGGCCAGGGAATCATGATCGAATCCTACAGCCGTAAGGGCGGGGAACAGTCCGCCGCCGTTCCGGCCGCAACCGGGAGCCGGGGATGAAGTTCGTCTTCTTCTTCCCTCTGACCAACGAGAATAACCTGCACAAGGTGAGTCCACCGCTGAGCGTGATGGCCTGTGCCGCACCACTGATACGCGATGGCATCGAGGTGGAAATAGTAGACGCCCGGGTCGAGCCCGATTACGAGAAGATGGTCATCGAGAAGATGGCCGATGCCGATCTGCTGGGCGTCAGCTCCATGACCGGTTACCAGATCGCCGACGGCCTCAAGGTGTCGGCTGCCGTCAAGGCGAAGTACCCGGATAAGCCGGTCGTCTGGGGCGGTTACCATCCGTCGCTGCTCGCCGACCAGACCGTACTCGATCCCAATGTCGACCTGGTTGTCAGGGGCCAGGGGGAGAATGCCTGCCTCGACCTCGCCCGTCATCTCAGGGGTGAACTGACCCTTGAGCAGATCGATGGCCTCACCTGGCTGCGCGACGGTGAAGTCGTGAATAATCCCCAGCGCCGTGTCGCTGATATCAACGATTTCCCCGCCATGCCCTACGACATGATCGACATGGAAAAATATATGGACTTCAACCGCCGGGTACATGGTGATACCCGCCGTGCTGTCAGCTATGTCTCCAGCTTCGGCTGCCCTCATGCCTGCGGTTTCTGCTCGAACCCCGAGGCCTATGGGCAGAAGTGGAAGGGCCTCGCCGCGGAGCGCGTTGTTTCCGAGGTCACCGGGCTGGTGGAGCGTTATGACCTGGAGCGGGTCTATTTCGACGACAACAATTTTTTCGCTTCCAAGCGGCGGGTGCGCGAGATGTGCCAGGGGTTCCTGGATTCACCGCTAAAGTTCGAGTGGTTCGCCACGATCAGGCCGACACAGGTTCTTGCCTACAGCGACGACGACCTGCGGCTCATCCGCGACTCGGGCTGCACCAAGTTCATGATGGGGGCCGAGTCCGGCGACGATTCCATCCTTGAGCTGATCAACAAGGGCAATGAGGCCAAGGACGTGCTGGCGGCGACGCGCCGTTGCCGCGACTTCAACATCCAGCCTTCATATGTCTTCATCCTCGGATTCCCCACGGAGAGCTGGGAGCAGATGAAGGTGACCCTCGACTTCATGAAGGAGCTCAAGGAGATCTACGCCGACACCCGCACGACCACACTGTTCTTCACGCCGTTTCCCGGTACGCCACTGACAAGGCTCGGCAGTGAGAAAGGCTTCACCCTGCCGCAGACCCTCGGCGACTGGGCTGTCTACGACGCCCGCACAGTGCAGACTCCCTGGATCACCCGCAAACAGAAGATCAAGGTGAAGCAGATAGCCGATTTCTATCTTCCCTGGGCCTATCCCAACCAGCTGGCCAGGGAAAAGGTGGCCCGCGGCAAGTTCAAGCCGTTCTACAAGCTGTTCACCCTTGCCTGCAAGGCCAGGGCCAGCCTCGGTTTCTACGGATTGCCCTGGGAATGGAAGATGGCCAGGTGGCTAAAGCTCACCTGAGCTGTATCCGAACTGATGTTGATGGCTGGGCGAGGATGAGCCGCAAGGCAATCCGGCCCGGAACTGGCACAAGATTCCCGACTATTACTATAATGGAAGGCGTATGACCGTGACCGAGAGGAAAACCAGGTACGACCGCCGCGGCAAGGACAAGATCGTTCTCTTCTTTCCGACGCCTGCTTATGGCCACTATCGCATCGAGCTGGGGCTTGCCCTTGCGGTGATCGCGGCTCCCCTGGAAGGGAAGTACGACCTGCACCTGATCGACGAGCGGGTCACGCCCAACTACGAGCAGGAAGTACTGAAGCATCTGGACGGCGCCGTCTGCGTAGGCATCAGTTCGATCACCGGCTTTCAGATCAAACGCGGCATCGCCATGGCCCGCAAGGTACGCGCCATGAATCCCGAGGTGCCGATTGTCTGGGGTGGCTACCATCCGTCGCTTTTCCCGGAGCAGTGCTGCGAGTCCACCGCCTGCGATATCGTCTGCGTGGGCCAGGGCGACGAGACGTTCAAGGAGATCGTCGAGAGCCTGGTCGCGGGGAATCCGCCAGCAGAGGTCAAGGGAGTCGCCTACTGGACACCTGAGGGCACGGTCGTCAACGAGCCGCGGCCGCTGACCAACATCAACGACGTTCCGCCGGCGCCCTATCACCTGATGGACGTAAACCGGGCCATCGAGCTGAACATGAAGACCAACCACGAGAGCATCCGCACCACGGAGTTCCATTCGAGCCAGGGCTGTCCGGGCAAGTGCGGTTATTGCGCCGACGCCCAGCTTTACCAGCGCCACTGGACCGGTCTGGATGCCGAGCGCGTGGTCAATGAGGTCGAGCAGCTGGTAAAAACCTACAGGCTCGACCAGGTCAATTTCAGCGACGCCAACTTCTTTGCCAACCAGAACCGCGTGCGCGCCATCTGCGAAGGCTTTATCGAGCGCAATCTCAATATTCGCTGGGTGGCTTCCGCGCGCCCTGATACATTTCACCGCTACAAGCCGGAGGTGCTGGAGCTTATCCGTAAGGCCGGCTGCAAGCGGGTTATCGTCGGCGCCGAGTCGGCTTCCGAACCGGTCCTGGAGCTGATCTGCAAGGGGGCCACCGCCGAGGACCACCTGAAGAGCGCCCAGGTCTGCCGCGATTACGGCATCGGTGGTACATTTACTTTCATCACCGGTTTCCCCCACGCGGCAGGAACGCCGCAGCAGGAGACCACTCAGGACCTGCTCGACTTCATCCAGAAGCTCAAGAAGATACATCCGGATATCCGCACCAAGATCTTTGTCTTCACGCCCTATCCGGGGACACCGCTCTACGACCTGTCGGTGAAGTATGGGATGACCGAGCCCAAGTCTCTGGAGGAATGGGCCGACTACAACCCGGCGACGCTGATGGAGAGCCAGTGGGTGGAGCCCTGGGAGCGGAAGCTGATTGAGAAGGTGAACGGGTTCTATTATCCGTTCGCCTATCCGGACAGCAATATGCAGAAAAGCCTCGCGCACGGGAAGAAGAAGTATGCTTACAAGGTCGTGCATTCGCTCGCGAAGTTCAGGACGGAGCATGGATTCTATGCATTGCCGTTCGAGTGGGTGCTGTTCAAGACTTTCAAGAAGGGGACGTTTGAGCCGGTAGCTTAGGTATTTGTGGACGGGCCGGGCGGGTTTTTCCCGCCTCCGCTTAAGCGTCTTCGACAAAACGCTGCGGCGGGAAAAACCCGCCCGGCCCTGCTTTACCCATGGCGCTACCGGCATTGGCGAATTGGCCGACAGCAACATATTTCATAAACGCTTTTTTATTGAAGCAACCAGCATAACCAGGAGCAACTTGATGTCACTTAAATCCACAGCTAAGTCACTGGTCAAGGACAAGGCGGTCCGGTCGGCCGAGGTCAATCCGGATTTCCCTTCGCGGATAAATATCGAGCCCACCAACCAGTGCAACCTGCGCTGCAACATGTGCCCGCGCAAGGACCTGACCCGGCCGGTGGGGGAGATCGATCTCGACCTGTTCGACAAGCTGGCTGAGGAGATATCCCGCCACGAGCCCGCCGAAGTGCGGCTGCATAAGGACGGCGAGCCGCTGATGGCTCCGAAGATCTTCGAACTGATCGACCACATCAAGACCATCGCCCCGAGCACCCTGCTCAACATGGACACCAACGCCCTCCTGCTGGACGAGGAGAAGGCGAACAGTATACTCGAGTCGAAGCTGGACATACTGCTCTTCAGCGTCAACGCTGCAACCGCGGATACTTACAAGAAGGTGCGCGGCTCGACCAAGTACGACCAGGTCATCGCCAATATCGAGCGCTTCCTGGAGATGCGCGCCGCCCGCGGTTATGTCTGGCCCAAGGTCAAGGTGCAGCTGATCGTCATGGCCGAGACCAAGAACGAGATCGGCCTCTTCAAGGAGCAATGGGGTCCTCACGAAGTCGACGTGCTGCTGATCCCGGCGATCAACTGGGGCGGCCTGAAACCGGACGTCAAGAGCCTGATGGCGTTGCCCAAGAAACGCTATCCCTGCACCTTCCTCTGGAATTCTTTTTCCGTGAACTGGGACGGCAAGGTCAGTTTCTGTAACGTCGATTTCAACCACCTGGGCATCATCGGCGACCTGCGCGAGCAGACCATCGAGGAAGTCTGGAAGAGCCCCGAGTTCGAGCGCTACCGCAGCCTGCACAAGGCCGGGCGCTGGAGCGAGATCGACCTCTGCCGCGACTGCAATTACTGGGCATATACGCGCAACGTCTGGTATCCCACCGGGAAGGGTTGGAAGTGACCACGGCGGATAACATGAGCTTGGAAGACATTTGAGTCCGGCGATCAACGTCCACAGCAGCTCCCTCAAAGGCGCCTGCGACCTCTGTGGCGGCAATCATTTCGATCTGCTGTTCACCGGCCATGACCGGCTCTTCGGCATCGAGGGCGAGTTCCCGCTGGTCCGCTGCCAGGACTGCGGCCTGGTATTCGTGAACCCGCGCCCGTCGTTCGAAGAGATGGGGCGGTTCTATCCCCAGGACGATTACGACCTTTACAACAAGGCTGCCGGCCTCAAGGACCGGAGCATGGATGAGCTGGGCCGCCTGCTGGGCCCCCGCAAGGGACGCATCGACAAGTATCGCGACCACGGGCGGCTGCTGGACATCGGTTTCGGCGACGGCTCTTTCCTCTATTTCATGAAGCAGTGCGGCTGGGATGTCGCTGGCGTCGATTACAACCAGAAGATGGTCGAGCTTGTCCGGGACGAGCTGGAGATCGATGCGGTTCAGGGACAGCTGGAGGACGCCGGTTATCCCGACGATTCCTTCGACGTTGTCACCCTCTGGGGCGTGCTCGAGCACGTGCAGAGCCCGAGCCAGACCATCGAGGAGATCAGCCGCATCACTGGCGACGGCGCCCTGCTGGTCATCTACACCCAGAACGCCGCCGCCCCCGAAGCCCGCTGGCTGGGTGAGGACTGGTTCATCTACGAGGTGCCGCGCCACCTTTATGATTTCACGGAAGATTCCCTGGCGAAGCTACTGGCCAAGTCCGGCTTCTGCATCGCCGAGACCGTTTACGAGACGCCGCTCTACTATTGCCAGATGAACTGGCAGTACTTCAAGGAACGACGGCTGGGCCGCAAGAATGATGTGATCCACAATCCGACCATGGTCGACCGCCTGGCGACCAAGGCACTCTCGTTCTACAGGCGTTTTGCCAATGGCAGCCCCCGCTCGTCGGCGATGACAGTATATGCGGTTAAGCGGGATTCGTGCCGCCAGGATGCGGCGCGCGCCGGCGCACAGGCGGCGGATGTAGCAGCAGTTACTGCCGGCGCCACGAACGGATCAACCTCAAATGAGGTGCAAAGTGCAGATCAATAAACTCGGAAACACAGGGCTCGAAGTCTCGCGCCTGGGGCTGGGCGGCATACCCTTCCAGTACATCTCCCAGAAGGAGACCAACGAGATCATCGGCGCCGCCCGCGAGCGCGGCGTGAACCTCATCTATACCTCGCGGATGTATCGCGACTCCGAGAACAAGATCGGTTTGGCGGTGCGAGGCGAGCGCGACCAGGTCGTGCTGGGCACCAGCACCCACAAGCGCAAGAAGACTGAAGCCCTCAAGGAGGTCCGTGACAGCCTGGGAAACTTCGGCGTCGACGCCATCGACATCTATTCCCTCCACAATGTGCTGACGCTCTCAGTGCTCAAGGAGATCATGAGTCCGGGCGGGGCCTATCACGCCCTCGAGGAGATGCGCAATGCCGGCTACATCAAACAGGTGGGTATCAGCGCTCACCAGCCGGAGACGATCCTGACGGCCCTGGAGATGGCTGCTTTCGACGTGGTCGAGTTCCCGCTGAACTATGTCGATCGCGAGGCTGCCGAAGGTACCGAGAGGCTGCTGGAGGAGCTGCAGAAGCGCGGCATCGGTTTCGTCTCGATCAAGCCGATGGTCTTCGGTTACGCCGGCAATGCCAACATCGCCATGCGTTATGTCTTCAACTGCAAGCCCGACGCCACCATCGTCGGCACCTATAATCTGGACGAACTCAACCAGAACCTCGACGCCGAGGCCAATCCGGCCCCGGTGAGCCGCGAAGAGATCCTGGACACCATCGCCGAGTCGGAGAAGAAGTGCTTCAAGGTCTTCTGCCGCCGCTGCGATACCTGTGTCGCCTGCCCCCAGGGCATCGACATCAAGACCATCCTGCGCTGGTACGAGTATTTCGACCGCTATCATTCCTGGGACTGGGCGCGCGACCATTACCACTCCCTCAAGCCGGACCTTTCCGCCTGCGACAACTGTGGCATCTGCGAGCGTGATTGCCCGTACCACATCCCGATCAAGCGCGAGTTCGCGCGGGCGAAGATCGACCTCCTGCCCCGGCGCAGCCCCACGCGCCTGGTCAAAAAGAAACTCTTTGGCAATTAACCGGTCGGGCTGATGGATTCCGCGGTCAAGCCTCCGGAAGCACCAGGCAGGTCCGGCGGTGGCAGCCGGCTTGATGCCGCTGACTCATCCCGTCTTCACCAGGTCCTGCGGATCTCAATCGCCCTGACCCTGGCTGCTGGGCTCTTTCATCTTTTGAACCTGGTCGGTTCCGGGCGCGGCGGCTTTGGTCCGGCACTGATCACGCCCTTCCGCTTCACTTTTGCTGTTTCGTGGCTGCTTCTGATAACTGGCTGGATGCTCGAGTGGCGGCGATTGCGCACCGGCGGCTCCGGGAGTCACCCGGGCGGGTCGGCTCTGCCCCGCATCGACCGGACCGATGCTCTTATCGCTGGTTTCGTAGCAGTCTTCCTCCTGCGGGGCGCTTTGACCCCGGAGACCTTTTCCATCACCCTTAACTGGGCAGTCACTGGCGCTGGCATGTTCTTCCTGGTGCGTTTCGGGACCAGGAGCGCCGCCGATGTACGGTTTATGCTCCTGGCGCTGGTCGGTTCGTCTTTGGTTCTGGCCATATACGGCCTCGGCGAATACGCGCTCAAGGCCAATCCGCTCTTCGACTCCATCCAGGTGGAAGCCATCGGCATCGACAAGCGGATCGCCGCCAGCGATCAGTTCTACCGTATCCGTACCCTGGTGGGCCATCCCGGTTTTGCCGGAGCCATCCTCCTGGGCGCGATGCCGCTCACCTTCCTGGTCTTCTGGCGCCGGCGCCTGCTGCTGGCGGCGTCGCTGGTCTGCCTCAGCGCCGGCATATTCCTGTCATTCAGCCGCGGCTCGTGGCTCATCGCGGTGCTGGTGCTTTTCCCGGTCGCGCTCATCTGGTCCCGCAGCTGGGTTCGCCGTAACCTCAAGTGGCTGGTGCCAGCGGCGCTGATACCGGCGGCCATCATCGCTTTCGACTATTTCAGCCGGGAGGAGGTGTCGGCCAATCTGGGCGAGGTCATCCGCGAAAAGGGACTGCACTGGACCCTGGGGAAGGATGGGCCGATCCGGCTAACCAGTGGCGAGTCTTACGGCGTCCAGCCGTATAACAAGTTCGTCTACTTCGATGTGGCCGATGATTTCCATCGCGGTGGCGACGACGGCCCGGTGACTATTGTCGTCCATTTCTTCGACCGCGGCATGGGCGCCCTCAGGATCGAATACGATTCCATGACCGAAGGCTCCGGTGGCGGGCAGGGCGCCAACAAGCCTACTCCTTCCATCAACAAGACCAACAGTCATACCTGGTCCACCGTGGCGTTCTATATCAGGGACCCGCGTTTTGAGGGCCGCCTGAACTACGGAGCCGACTTCAGGGTGGTCGACGATGACAGCCTGATGACACTCGACGAAGTAGTGGTGCAGAAAGGCAGGCTGAAGCTTCCAGGGGTCGTGGCCCAGCAATGGTCATCACGGGCGGCTTCGATGAATACCCGGGCGGAGTTCCTTCCTTTGACCAGGGATGTGCTCGCGGAGGATCCCCTGGGGGTCGGCCTGTTCAACACTCCCGGTACCGAGCATCACGCTGTTGACAGCCTGCCGCTGACCTGGATGATGGAGTTCGGCTGGCCCGGCCTGCTGCTTATCCTCGGCCTGGTGGCTTTGATCGTCAGGGAATGCTGGTTCGCCTGGAAGCAGCCACGGGAGCCGGCTGTGGTATTGCTGCTTTCACTGGTGTTGATCCTGCTGCATGGCGGCCACCTGATGATCCTTTATGACAAGCCCAGCCTGGTGCTGGCGGCTGGCGTTGCGGCGCTCTACGCGGACATCCGCCCCTGGCGGCGGGGAGGGGCTGCAATCCGCGTATCGAATCAGGACTGCATGGTCTAGACTATGGGTCTAGACTATTCATCATGAGGAGTTTTTTCGGCATATTCAGCAGGGCAAGCCTGGCCGGTGGTGCGTCCAGCGCCATTTCCCGGAGGACTATGACAGGCCCGGCGCTGATTGCGGCTCTGGCGACTTTCGTGCTGGCCGTCTTCATCGGTTATCTCGCCGCCAATTTCCAGTTCAAGATGATGGTGGCGCTTATCTGCGCCATAGCCCTGACCTGGTCGCTGGTCCGCTGGCCGCGCTGGGGCCTGGTCCTCATCCTGGCTATCATGTCTACGGTAGCCGCACCCGAGTTTTTCGGCTGGATAGCCGATACCAAGGTCGTCTACTGGGCTACCGAAGCCCTGATGCTGCTGATCGTGGCCACTTCTCTGCTCTACTGGGTGCGCAATCACCCCGAAGCCACTGTCTTCCAGCGGCTGTATTCGTCGCCACAGACCATCGCCATAACGATCTTTTTCGGTGTGGTGCTGATCAAGGCCATGGCTGTGATGATCGAGCGCCGTTTCGCGCCCGGGTCGATATCACAGATGTATTCGTTCAACCGCGGCCTCACATTCTATCTGCTGTTCATCCCGATCCTTCTGCTGCTGGATAACCGCCGCCGCCAGCGCTGGATGGTAGGCGTCCTCTACGTGCTCGGCTCGGTTGTCATGGTGAGGGTCCTGCTGGAACTTCTGTTTCCCGGCTGGAGCGTTTTCACCTACATAAGCCTTTCCCAGCCGCTGGCCGAGGAGACGCCATACGTCGACCTGACCGTTCAGCGCCTGCGCGCCCCTGGCGGAACGATCGTGCTCTCCTGTTTCTGGATCGGGATGATGAACATCATCCTGCGGCCGTGGACCTGGCGGCGCCTGGCCTTCTACGTACCATTCACGATGGTCATGCTCATCGGCATGATCCTCGAGTTCAACCGCAGCTATATCATCCCCATGGCCGGGCTGCTGGTGCTTTCAACGCTGCTCGGGCGGAAGAATGTGCGGGTCAAGCTGCTGACGGTCTTTGCTGCCATAGTCCTTACGCTGGTCATCATCGCTACCTTCACCGGCGCCCTGCAGTCATATATCGAGGCTGCGGCGACCCGTTACGGTTCGGCGTTCTCGTCCCAGTCACTGCAGTCCCAGAGTGTCACCAGCCGCCAGATCGAGCAGGATTACGCCTGGGAGAGTATCAAGGGAGCCATGATCTTCGGTATCGGCCTCGACGAGTACTACCGCCCGCCGGTACCGGGGATGCTGGATAACCTGAGATGGTACATCCACAATTCCTACATCTGGTTCTGGACCTATTTCGGCCTTGCCGGCCTGCTGGCTTTCCTGGGGATGATTGCGACGGCGATCATCAGGAGCGTCGTCAACTGGAAACGCATAAGTGATCCGCTCCTCCAGGCCGCCCTGCTGGGTTGCGGCTTCTCGCTGGTGACCCTGCTCGCGGCCAATTTCGCGGCGCCAAAGTTCTACGATTACGCAACCGTGCCTGTCGTGGCGGTGATGCTGGGGATGGTCGAGGTGATCATCCTCCGGGAACGGCACCGGGATTCCACCAGTCCATGAATGTAGTCCGGCGCGTAGCCAGGAATATCTCCTACCTCTTCATCTGCCAGGCTGCCAGCCGTCTTCTGGGGCTTGCTCTCAATCTGGTACTGGCCCGGAGGCTGGCTGACGCCGGCTACGGCCGTTATTCGCTGATCCTGGTGATCGTCGCCATCGCCGGGATGGCCGCCGACTTCGGAACCGCAAGCATCCTCGTGCGGGAAGTCAGCCGCCGCCGTGAGGAGTCGAGTTCGCTGCTGGCTGCGACGCTGCTCCTGCGCCTGGCGACTACCGCAGTCGCCGCTGTGGGCGTGATCGTCGTCATCCTTGCCGCCGGCATCGAGCGGGAATTCGCCCTGCCGCTGGCGATCGCCACCCTCGCCATAATCCCGACCTCGCTTTCCACGGCGTTCGAAGCCGCTCTCCAGGGTTTTGAGCGCATGGATCTGAGCGCTTTCGCCGATGTGGTCTTCTCCGTGGTGCTCACCGCCGTCGGCGCGGCCATCGTGATTAGTGGCGGCGGCGTCACCGCGATGACCGCCGTCTACCTGGGGGCGAGTTTTGTGAGGCTGGCATACTCGGCAGCCGCCTATCGTTGGCTTGTCGGCAGGCTCGAAGGCGCCGGCGGCTCCTGGAGCTTTGGTTCCGCGCGGCTGCGCAGGCTCGCCGGCGAATCGTTCCCGGTGCTCTACTGGCAGCTGGTCAGCTTCGCCTATTACAAGGTCGACGTGCTGCTGCTCGGCGCCTTCCGCACCGAGGCCGAAGTCGGCTGGTACGCGGCGGCCTACAAGCTGTTCGAAGTCCCGGTGATGTTCGGCTGGCTGGCGGTGCAGTCGCTGTTGCCGCTGATGTCGAGGATGTTCCATGAATCAAAGACGAACCTGGCGCTGCTCTTCGGGAAGACCATGAAGTATATCTGGGTGGTGGGTCTGGGCGCCGCCGCTGGCATCGCCGTACTTTCCCCCGCCGTCATCAGGCTCCTGTTGCCCGCGGAATACGAACCGGCGGTCAATGTGCTGCGGGTGTTGGGGGTCGCGCTGCCATTCATGGTCGGCTGCGTCCTGTTCGGCAGCCTCTTCATTTCCATGGAGCTGCAGCGGCGCATGGCCAAATGGTCGCTGCTCTCGCTGGCAGTCAACGTCGGGCTCAACCTGGCCCTGATACCCCGTTTCGGCGTCATGGGCGCGGCAGTGACGACGCTCTGCTCAGAAGTCGTCAGCTTCGTCATCTTTTACGGTTTTACAGCCCACTTCCTGGGACATGTGCGTTTCAGGGAAGTATTCCTGGCGCCGGTGCTGGCGGTCGCACCCGCGTTCGTCACAATGTTCCTGCTGGTGGATTATTCAACGCCGATTGCCGCTGTTGCGGGCGCGGCGATCTATGTGACAGCGCTGATGGTCCTTAGAGTGGTTTCCCAGGATGACCTGGGTTACTTCCGCAAGTTGAGGGAAGGTGGCTCGTGAGTGCAGCGGATAAGGCAGGGCGGACCAGGGAAATAGAGGGCCGGACCGCGGTTAGCGCGCCACGGGCCGCTGGGCGGCCCACAGTCTGGCTGGTCATCGTCGTCTACAACTCATACACCGACACTGCCGACTGCCTGCGTAGCCTGGCTGCGGCGACCTGGCCGGCGCTCCACACTGTCCTCGTCGACAACGGCTCCACCGACGGCTGTGGCGAACTGCTCCGCCGTGAATTCCCGGACGTGACTCATCTGCGCTCGGATGAGAACCTGGGCTTCGCCGGCGGCTGCAACCTGGGCATCCAGGAAGCGCTGGCCGCTGACGCCGACTTCATCTGCCTGCTCAACAACGACACGATCGTCGAGCCCGGTTTTATCGAACCTCTGGTGGAGCGGTCTGCGCTCGAACCCGGCGCCGGCATCATCGGCGGCAGGATCCTCTATGACGAGCCGGGAGAAACAGGAGACATCATCTGGTATGCCGGCGGCCGGATCGAGCCGCACACCGGCTATACTACCCATCGCGGCCAGGACCTTCCCGACGGGCCAGCCTTCAGCCGGCCGGGCCAGACCGACTACGTAACCGGCTGCCTCTTTTTCGTGAGAGCCGGTCTTTTCCGGGAGCTGGGGCCGCTCGACGAGCGGATGTTCATGTATTGCGAGGAGCTGGATTTCTGCCTGCGCGCCCGGCGCGCCGGCTACGGCTGTTACTACGAGCCGGAATCGGTCATCCGCCACCGTGTTTCCCGCTCCATGGGCGGCGCCTACCGGCCGCTTTATTATTATTACCAGGTGCGCAACCTGATGGAGGTCTACCGCCAGCATCTGGGCGTCCGGCGCCTTTCGATGGCGACCAAGCGGCTCTGGTATCATCTGGTCTTTCGTCAGAGCCAGACCATGTTGCGGGCTCATCGCGCCGCGGCGGGTCCTTATATCGCCGCCATCTGGCTGGGCTACGCCGACTTCCTTCTGGGACGCTTCGGCCGCAATCATCACGCTTCGCTGGAATCCCGGGACAATCAGCAATTGCGTACGGCTGAGCCTGGAGGAGCCTGAGATGGAGCCGGTCCCCAGCCGCCTCAAGATCCTCGTCTGCCTGCCGGTCATCCCCTGGCCCATGTCAGACGGCCTGCGGGTGCGCATCTTCAACCTCTGCCGGGAGCTGGCCAAACGCCACGAACTTCACCTGTTCTGCCTCAGCCGCATGGGCCCCAGCGAGGAGCAGGAGCAGGAGATAGCCGCCGCTGGCATGGGCCTGACGGTTGTCGTCAAGCCGTTCAGCACGCCTGAGACGAAGATGGCGGCCTACCTGAGCCGCCTGGTGAAGGGAGTGCCGCCGGAGCTGATCCTCTCCTGGGAAAAGATCATATGCAGCAGGATCAAGGAATTGCATGGCCGTGAACGATTCGATGTCGTCGTAGGCGAGCACCTGTTCATGGCCCGCTTCATACTCGAGGCCGACTGCCCCAGGGTGCTCGATGAGCATAACGTAGAAGGCGACCTCCACCGCCAGCTGGCGAAGAGCCAGAATGCTCCTGGCCGCTGGTTCAAGTATGCCGACGCCGTCTGGCTCGGCCTCTATGAACGCAGGCTGCTTCGCCGGATGCAAATGGTGACCGCTGTTACCGAGGCCGACGCCAGCCGCTTCAAAGCCATGGTGCCTGGTTTGCCGGTGGACGTGGTGGAGAACGGAGTCAGCTGCATTGACTATGCTGAGGCCGCCGGGGCGCCCAGGGCTCCCGGGGACAGTTTGCTCTATATCGGCCTCATGAGTTACGCCGCCAACTCCGACGCGGTGGAGTGGTTCGCCTCAGAGATACTGCCGATCGTGCATTTGCGGCGGCCGGGCGCTGTGCTTACCGTCGCCGGCAGCGACCCCCCGGAAAGCATCCGGAACCTCGATGACGGCCGAACCATCAAGGTCCTGGGATTCGTGGACGACCTCAAGCCGCTGCACCAGGAGAGTTCTATCATGGTGGTACCGCTGCTCGCAGGCGGCGGCTCCAGGCTGAAGATCCTGGAGGCTTTTGCTACCGGCACTCCCGTAGTCTCGACGACCAAGGGAGCAGAGGGGCTCGAGGTCCAGGATGGCCGCCACTTGCTGATCGCCGACGAGCCCGGCGATTTTGCAGCCGCAGTGGTTCGGCTCAGCGAGGATGACTCTCTCTACCAGGATCTGCGCGCCAACGCCCGCGCCCTTGTGGAGGAAAAATATGACTGGCCGGTCCTGGCCCGGAAGATGGAGGCGGCGCTTATTGCGGCCGCGGCCGCCGGAGCAGCGTCGTGAAAAGTAAAAAAACAAAGCTTCCGCGTTCCCGCAAGGCCCTCAGGATCTGGCTAGTGGTCTTCACCGGCAACAGCGGCCTCACCCATTACAGTTACTGTCTTGCCAGGGCGTTGCATGAGAGGGGCGTGGATGTGAGCCTGATAACTAACGGTAACTATGAACTGGACTTCATGCCCACCGGCTTTCCAGTGGTCAAGATCTTCAGGCGCAGCCGCCGTCTGCCCCTGGACATCATCCGCTACTGGCGGCTGTTCCGCCGCCAGCCTCCCGACATCGTCCATTACCAGTCGTGGCTCAAGTTTCCGGCCATCGAACCGGTGCTGTTAGAATTACAGAAGAGGGCGGGTGCCGGCGTCATCTGCACCGCTCACGACTGGTTGCCGCACCAGCGACGTTTTTACCACAAGGCTCTGGTTGGCAGATATTACCGGACCTGCGACAGGGTGATTGTCCATTCCGAAGAGGGCCGGCGATTCCTGGAAGGGCAACTGAGCGTCAAGGAGTCGCGTCTCGATGTGATCCCGCATGGGGATTACGGATTTTTCGCCACAGATGATAGTCTCGGCCGCGAGGCTGCCCGGGAGAGGCTTGGCTTGGACCCGGATCGTTTCTGGTTCCTGTTCTTTGGGCGTATAGACCCCCATAAGGGGCTGGAAACGGCATTGAGGTCGCTGGCGCTCCTGAAGCCGGGGCCGGGCGAAGCCCAGGGAGGCGGGTCCGCAGAGGCTGCAGCTCCAGGCCTGGTCATCGCCGGCAATCCCGGGACGGGCGGCCTCGAAGAATACCGCAGGATGGTCAGCGAGCTTGGTCTCGAGGACCGGGTAAGGATCTTTCCCGGGCATATCCCGGTGATCGACGTACAGCTTTACTTCCGGGCGGCCGACGCAGTGGTGTTGCCTTACCGGGAATCGTCCACCAGCGGTATCGCTCACCTGGCAATGGGATTCGGCCTGCCGGTAGTGGCCACACGGGTTGGCGGGCTGGCCGATGTGGTGGAGGATGGCACTACTGGAATCCTTGTGCCGCCTTCGGACGAGCCGGCCCTGGCCGGAGCCATGGAGAAGATCTCGGGCGATGAGGACACCAGGCGGCGCCTGGCCGAGGGCTGGGCTTCGTCCAGGGAACGGTATTCCTGGGAACGGATCGCCGGCCAGACCATCGCGGTCTATGAATCACTTTACGAATCACTTAACGAATCACTTAACAAAGCACTTTACGAAGCAGGTATCGAATGAGAATAATGCAGGTCAACAAATTCTGGCGGGTGCGCGGAGGCAGCGAGCGCTATGTCTTCGAGCTGTCGCGGATGCTCACCGAGCGTGGCCATGAGGTCATCCCCTTCGCCATGGAGGATCCGGCCAACGAGCCGAGCCGTTATTCGACGCTCTTCGTCTCGCCGGTTGAGCTGTCCGACCCCTACCGTATGCCGATCTGGAAACGTATCGGCGTCGCCAAGCGCATCCTTTCCTCCCACGAGGCTGCCAACAGGATCGAGATCCTGTCCGACCTGGCGCATCCGGATATCGCCCATCTCCACAACATCTATCACCATCTGTCGCCGTCAATCCTCAAGCCGCTCGTGAAGCGCGGCATCGGTACAGTGATGACTATCCATGACTATAAACTCCTCTGTCCGGCGCTGCGTTATTACAACAACGGCGAGGTATGCGAGAAGTGCCGCCCGTTGCATTATTCCAGCTGCGTAGCCGGGCGCTGCGTCCATGGTTCCAGGGCGGCTAGCACACTTTGTGCTGTAGAGATGTTCGTCCACGACGCCACCAAAGCCTATACCGGCAGGATAGACCGCTTTATCGCGCCCAGCAGATTCGTGGCCGGCAAGCTGCTCGACCGCGGCTTGCCCGAACATCAGGTCACCGTCATCCCCAACTTCGTGGATAACGAGCGCTGGACTCCGGGTGACGCAGAGGGAGACGGCGATTACATCGTTTTTTCCGGCAGGCTCTCCCACGAGAAGGGTGTGGAGACGCTGGTGCGGGCCATGGCCGGGCTGCCGGACATCCCCCTGAAGATAATCGGTTCGGGCATGCTCGAGGCGAACGCCAGGCAGCTGGCCCGCGACCTGGGGGCCGACAACATCGAGTTCACCGGATTCAAGTCGGAAAAGGAAGTGCGGCGACTTGTGCGCGGCTCCCGTTTCATCTGTACCCCATCAGAGTGGTATGAGAACGCACCCATGTCGGTGCTGGAAGCGTTCGCCTGCGGCAAGCCTGCCGTCGCCAGCCGCATCGGCGGCATTCCTGAGATGGTGAGAGAGGGGCAGACCGGCCTCCTGGCGGATCCGGGAGACCCCGAGAGCCTGCGTCACAACATAGAAAAGCTATGGGGCGATCCGGCGCTCGCCCATGAGATGGGCGCCTCGGCACGCCGCCTGGCGGAAACCGAGTATTCTCCGGAAGCTCACTACGCTAAAATAATCAGTACTTACCAGCAAGTAAAAAGGACCTGACCATCAATCTGCCCTACGACGCTGTCATCGCGGTGACATATCGCTGCAACGCCCGATGCCTTATGTGCAACATCTGGCAGACGGAGGAAGCAGAAGACCTGGACGCCGATCTCCTGACCAGGCTGCCCGACTCCCTTCGTTACGTGAACCTCAGCGGCGGCGAGCCCTTCTTGCGCAAGGATCTGCCCGAGCTGGCGGCTGCTGTGCTCAAAGCCAGCCCCAAGGCGCAGATAATCATCTCAACCAATGCCCTGGTTTCAGGGAAGCGGGTGCGCGAGACCATGGCCCGCATCCGCGAGTTCAGCCCCGGTATAGGCATAGCCGTCTCTATCGATGGCATGGGGGAGACCCATGATCGCATCCGCGGTGTGAAGGGAGCCTTTGACAAGGCTGTGGCCCTGATCGAGGGGCTCAGGGAAGACGGGATGACCAACCTGCGGATCGCCTTCACCATCGTCGATGAGAACGTGAAAGACTATTTCGAGGTCTATCAGCTCTCGCGGCGCCTTGGCATCGAGTTCACTTCGGCTGTCGCCCAGGGCTCGGAACATTACTTCCAGGGAACCGGGATCAAGCCAGCCGCCGATGCTGATATCCGTGAGCAGCTGGACAAGGTTGCCGCAAGTGAGCTTTCTACCAGTTCACCCAAGCGCTGGGCCAGGGCTTACTTTAACCGGGGATTGTTTCAATTCGCTTCCGGCAGCGGCCGGCCGCTGGCCTGCAAGGCTGCTGATGACTTCTTTTTCCTGAGTCCCGCTGGTACCATCTATGCATGTAACGTTATGGATCTGCCGCTGGGCAATCTGCGGGATGCCTCATTCTCCGAGATCTGGAATTCGGAAACTGCAGTAAAGGCGCGTGCCGAGGTGGCCAGATGTCAGATGGGCTGCTGGATGGTCTGTACGGTGCGATCGTCCATGAAGCGCAATCCCCTTTCGGTAGCCAGCTGGGTAGCTTCAAAGAAGATCAATGCCCATCGTGGTAAACCGGTGTTATGAAGATCGCTGTGATCGGTGCCAAGGGTATACCGGCTCAGTTCGGCGGTATTGAGCGTCACTGTGATGAGCTTTATCCGAGACTTGCCGCTAGAGGTCACGAGGTGACAGTCTTCGTGCGAGAATGGTACACGCCGGTCCGAGGTGTTTATAAGGGAGTTTACCTGAAGCGGGCTCCCACTCTGAATCGCAAGGGACTGGATGCTTTCATGCACTCCGCAGCGGCATCGCTGATCTCTCTGCGCGGAGATTATGACATCGTGCATTATCATGCGATCGGTCCGTCACTTTTCAGTTTCATTCCTAAATTCAGGGGGATGAAAACTGTTGCTACTGTCCATGCTCTGGATTGGCAGCGGGCGAAGTGGGGGGCATTGGCACGTGAGATATTAAAAGCGGGAGAATGGGCTTCGGCTCATTTCCCCAGGAAGACCATTGTCGTCTCCCATGACCTGCAGAGATATTTTCGAGAACGTTACGGAAGAGAAACGGTATACATACCTAACGGCGTGGTGTCTGTTGAACCGCCGGAGTCAGCAGAGCTGATCAGGGATTTTGGTATCGCACCCGGACGTTATATCCTTTTCCTCGGGCGCCTGGTCCCGGAGAAGGGGTGTCATGATCTTATTGCCGCATATCTGGAGAGTGGCGTTGAAATGCCGCTGGTTATAGCCGGGGGCTCCAGCCACTCGGATAAATATGCAGCCGGGCTGGAGCAGATGTCGGCAGGGAAGGACAATGTCATCTTCACCGGGAATGTCGAGGGCGACCTCCTTACCCAGCTTTCCGCGCACGCAGGGCTTTTCGTCCTGCCGTCCATGCTGGAAGGCCTGCCCATAGTAGTGTTGGAGATGCTTATGCTGGGAGTACCCGTGCTGGCGAGCGATATCGGGCCATCCCGTGAGGTGCTTGAAGACGGACGGTTTGGTGCTCTTTACCGGGCTGGCGACCAGGCCGACCTGCAGGAGAAACTTCTGGAATCTCTCGAAAACCTTGAGGAACTCCGGAGAAAGGCCGAAGCTGGCCGAAAGCATGTGCAATTCGCGAACGATTGGGAAAAAATTGCTGAAGATACTGAAAGGGTATACACAGAAGCTCTCGCAGGTTAAGGACGCCCTGCAATCGACCCTGCAGCCCGCTTCCGGAGCGGTATTGCTGGCCGATGCCGCCGCCACTCCCTTCCTGTTCGCCAAGAAGAAGAAGCGTAAGGCCGCGCCCAAGCCGGCAGCAAAGCCGGCGGCGCCTTCTGGAGTCAAGCCCAAGAAAGCCAAGCGGAGAGTGCCTGTCGCCGAGCCCAGGAAGTCGGGCAGCGGTACCATGCGCGCCGAGAGGTTCTTTACGAAGATAGACGCCAAATACGCAGCCGCTGGCTACGGAAGCACCGATTATGCCCGCATCGGTATCCTTGGAGCCGGCCTGCTGGCGATTCTCTATTATGCTTTTCAGGCGGGAGGCTATTTTGTCGCTGAACGCAGCTACGGCGGTCTCTGGATCCTGTACCTTGTAGTCCTGGGGCTGCTCTTCAGCCTTCAGCTCAAGGGCGGCATGCCTCGCCTCGGCCGTTTTGAGGTCGGCATCTTCGCGGCATTCGCCCTTTGGAACCTTGCCTCAGTGACCTGGTCATACTACCCGTCAAAAAGCTTTGACGAGTTCATCCGGGCGATGCTTTATCTTGCGGGCTTCGGACTTTTTTATCTCTATATGGCCCGTCGTGAATGGCTCAGCTGGATCGGACATCTGTTTGTGGTTATCGCCATGATCACGGCCATCGATGCGCTGCTTGGCAAGACGCTTCCGGAATTGGTGACTCATCCTGACATATTCGGGGCTAATCGCCTGAATTATCCGATCACCTACTGGAACACCATGGCTGTCTTCATGGGCATGGCTTTTCTGCTGGGACTGAGGGTCATCGCAGATAAGGGAACCAGGCTGCTGACGCGTTGCCTGTACGGACCCATGCTCTTTATCTTCCTGGTAGTCATCTTTTACACCGTCTCGCGCGCCGGCATCGTCCTGCTGGCTGCCGCTATCGGTGTCACCCTGGTGACCTCGCGGTTCAGGCTGCGTGCGGTGATGCAGGCAGCGTTGGCATTCTTCTGGATGCTGGTGGTCGTTGCCATCAGCTACGCCTGGTTGCCGGCCATGATCGAGAGCAAGCCTGCTGAAGATCTGCGCAATAGCCAGGGTCAGCAGCTCGCCCTGGCGCTTCTGTTGCTGGTCTTGCTGGTGGCAGGAACACAGTGGCTGTTGAGGCAGCTGGAAGATCGGATAAGCATCGGCGTTGAACTGGGCCGCAAGATCGGCATCGCCCTTGCTGTTGCCGGCGGAGTCGTCCTCCTTGCCGGTTTCATGGGCTATACATCCACAGGCTCCCGTGGTGGGCCGATCGAATGGACCGGGAACCGTATAGAAGCCTTCACTTCCACGACCAGGGCCGAATCCACCGAGCGGGTGGAGGAGCGCCTGTTCTCTTCGCAATCCGAGCGCTATCAGGAATACAAGGCTTCCTGGAGCACCTTCAAGGAACATCCGCTGACCGGAACCGGCGCCGCCACCTGGAACGTCAGCTGGCTCAAATATCGCCCATACGACATGATCAGCAAGGACGGCCACTCCTGGTTCTTTGAGAACCTGGCGGAACTCGGCATCGTCGGGGCCGGGCTGATGACTGCCTTTGTCATTGTCTTCCTGATGATCTCCATCGGAGACCTTCGCTTTATGGCTGCCGGGCGTGACCGGGAGCTTTACGGAACCTTTTTCGCTGCCTGCCTGATGTTGCTGGTGCATGCGATGATCGACTGGGACTGGGAGATGCCGGTCATATTCATGACCTTCTTCATGTTCGCCGGCGCGTTGTTGCGATACGGGCAGCTGGTTCGCGTCAAGGCTGAAGGCGGAGATGCCGCAGTCGAAGCGATGCGCGCAAAGCATACTGCAAAGGATGGTGGTGCTTCCCGGGAGCTGTTCGGCTGGGCCGGGATTCTGGGAGTCCTTTGCATCCTCGGCATGCTTGTGACAATTCCACCCATGCTGGCTGCCAACAAGATGGAGAAGGTCAAGGAGCTGGACAGGAAAGGCGACGTGGCCAATGTGGACAAGACTGCTCGCGACGCTCAGAAATACAATCCCCTGGATGGTGAGCCGATCGCATACGAGGCCAAGGCCAAGATGGCTCTGGGGAAACTTGACGAGGCAGAAGCGCTCTTGCTGGAGTCACTGGAAATCGAGCCGATGAACGACAAGACATGGCGGGTCCTGACGCGTGTCTATGTGCAGACCAAGCAGACCGACAAAGCCGTAGCCGCCATCCGCAAATCCCGCGAGCTGAATCCGCTGGAATCCCAGGATACGGGACCGGTTGAAGAACAGGTTCGCGCCATCGGAGGAATCCTGGACTACCGCTACGGGCCGGGAGGAGTACTGCTACCGTAAATCAGGCTTTCTTCTCGTACTGCTCACGGTAATAAGCCTCAAATTCCCCCGACTTTATCTTCTTCCACCACCACTCGTTATTGAGATACCAGTCGACGGTCTCCTTCAGCGCATCCTCGAAATTATGCGCCGGCGTCCAGCCAAGCGCATTCGCCTTGGAGCAGTCGATGGAATAGCGGAAGTCGTGCCCCAGGCGGTCGGCCACGGGCTCGATCATCTCCTCGCCCTTGCCCAACATCTCCAGGATCCTGTTGGTGATGAAGATGTTGCTGCGCTCGTTGCCGCCGCCGATGTTGTAGATCTCGCCGACCTCGCCCTTGTGCAGCACGGCGTCGAGTCCCTCACAGTTGTCGGTGACATAGACCCAGTCACGCACGTTGAGGCCGTCGCCGTAGAGCGGCACCTTCTTGCCCTCCACCAGGTTGGTGATGAACAGCGGGATGATCTTCTCGGGATACTGGAACGGCCCAAAGTTGTTGGAGCTGCGGGTGATGATGGTCGGCAGCCCGTAAGTGGTGTGGTAAGCCATGACCTGCATGTCGCCGCCGGCCTTGCTGGCGGAATAGGGGCTGCTGGGCTCAAGCCGGTCGGTCTCAACGAAGGAGCCTTCCTTGATCGAGCCATAGACCTCGTCGGTGCTGATCTGCAGGTAGCGGCCGACTCCATGCTGGCGCGCCGCTTCCAGCAGCACGAAAGTCCCGTAGACGTCGGTCTGGATGAAATCAGCCGGTCCGCCGATGGAGCGGTCAACATGGGATTCGGCGGCGAAATTGACTACCGCATCGACACCCTTCATCACCTTGTCGACTACGTCCTCGTCGCGGATGTCACCCTGCACAAAGCGGTAGTTGTCGTTCTGCTCGACATCCTTGAGGTTGTCGAGGTTGCCCGCGTAGGTCAGGGCATCGAGGTTGATGACCTCGTAATCAGGATATTTGTTCAGGATCAGCCGGACGAAGTTGCTGCCGATGAATCCGGCGCCTCCGGTTACCAGTAACTTCAAAGTGTCTCCTCCGTCTTCAGATCGTTGAGTTGATAATATATCGCTACCGGCCGCGACGACTGACCGGAACGGGCCGGAAAATCAGTTCGCGGTCTTCAGTTCGTTGATCGCACTCAGACATTCTACCAGCCCGTCGCGCCATTGTGGCATCTCGATCTCCGGCGCCCGGGTATTGGCCAGCACTGAATAAGCCGGCCGCGGCGCCGGGGCGTTGAACTCGGCGGTCGTCGTCGGCTGGAGGTCTACTTCGACCCCGGCCAGCCGGAAGATCTCCGCAGCAAAATCGAACCAGGTGCATTGGCCCGAGTTGGTCATATGGTAGACGCCCGGATGGCCCAGCCGGTTTTCCGACAAAGATTTTATCGCGTTGGCCAGATGCAGTGCATATGTCGGCGAGCCTGTCTGGTCGTTGACCACTTTCAACTGGTCGCGCTCGCGGCCGAGCTTCAGCATGGTCTTGACGAAGTTGGCGCCATGGTCGCCGAAGAGCCAGGCGGTCCGCACGATGAGGTGCCGTTCGGGCAGGGCATGCCGCACCTGCTCCTCGCCGTCGAACTTGGTGCGCCCATATTCACCCAGCGGCGCTGTCGGGTCGTTCTCGACATACGGTGTCCGCTTGCTGCCGTCGAAGACGTAGTCGGTGCTGACATGGATCATCTTGGCCGGTACCCTGCCTAACATCCCCACGTCGCCTGCCTCCATGTCAGCGCAGGACCGGGCGATGTTGCCGGCGCCGTCGGCGTTCACTTCGCGGCATATCTCCTTCTGGGCCTCACAGCCGTCGACGTTGGTGAAGGCGGCGGAATTGATGACGAGGTCCGGCCAGAGGTCCACGAGCAGCGAATTGACTGACGCCGGATCGGTGATGTCGACATCATGCTGGGCTCCGGCGCCTGCGATGTCAGCTCCGAATACCTCATGCTCCGGGGAAAAGACCTTCAGGAGGTCGTGGCCGAGTTGCCCGGCCGCGCCGATGACAAGGATTCTCAAGACTGCATCATCCCATCACAATATCCCAGTCATACGGGATCTTGTCGGTATCGAAGGGGAGCCGGTA